>JAEZIW010000130.1 GCA_023436525.1 Bacillota bacterium
TTTAACCGCTTCATCATATTACATCGCCTCCTTGTCACTTGCGTCTTGATCAATGATGCTTAAAAACACATCTTCAAGTGTGGGCTGCCTCAGCGCGAACTCCGTCACCGTCACGGTGTTTTCCAGCAAGCTCAGTATCTTTGTAATCTCTTTGACGCTGCCGTCCGTCGTTACCGACAGCATCAGATTCGGCTCATCGGCAGCCGCTGTAAAAGCGTGCAGCAACTGCGCCGCCTTTCTCATGCTGTCCGCGTTCAAAAACTTAAGCTCAACCTGATGGTGCGGCAGCATCTTCTTCAGCTCATCCGCGCTGCCCTGCGCAACAATCTCTCCCTTGTCGAGTATCGCGATATGGTCGGCGAGCTGCTCCGCTTCCTCCAAATACTGCGTGGTTAAAAACACCGTGGTGCCGCCTGCGCCGAGCCCTCTGATAATGTCCCACATCGCGATGCGGCTCTGCGGGTCGAGCCCGGTTGTCGGCTCATCTAAAAACAGCAGTTTCGGGAACCCGAGCAAACCCATCGCGAGATCCAGCCGTCTGCGCATGCCGCCCGAGTATTGTGCCACCTTGCGGTCGGCAGCCTCTGTCAGGTTGAAGCGTTCGAGCAGTGCATCGGCCTGCCGGTTTGCATCGCTCAAGTGCCGCAGCTTACCGATCATGCGCAGATTTTCGCGCCCGGTCAGTATATTGTCGACCGCGGTGTTCTGCCCCGTGAGGCTGATGGCCTCCCTCACCCGCTCTGGTTTACGCAGCACATCGTAGCCGCACACCTTGGCTGTGCCTCTGTCGGCTTTGAGCAGCGTGCTCAGTATGCGTATGGTCGTGGTCTTCCCGGCTCCGTTTGAGCCGAGCAGCGCGAAGACACTGCCTTGCTTCACTGTCAGATTGATGCCGCGCAACACCTTGACATCTTTAAACGATTTTTCCAGCCCCGAAATTTCAATGGCATTATTGTTCATATATTCACCCCTGAATCAGTGTAACCTGTGAAAGGTCCGCACCGTATGCTTTTAGCACCGCGTATGTCAGCTTATCCATTTTCGCGCCGTCGAACGTCACCTTTTGAATATCCCTTTTGTTGTTGTGGTGAAACGAAACACCGATCAAAACCGCATTTTTAAACGAAGCGCCGCCAAGTGCCGACATGTCGAACCTCACACCCGTGAATTTTTGGCCGGCGAAGTTGACACCGCGCAGATCCGAGCAGTTGAAATCCGTACCGTCGAAAACACAATTTTCAAACACGGTGGTTCTGATATCAGCCTTTGTGAGTTTCGTGCCCTTAAGGTTCACCCCGACAAAATGGGTACCGCGTAAGTCCGAACAGTTTAAATCCGCGCCAGTCAGATTGGTGCCGATAAAGCTCGCGTCTTCGAGTGAACTCATGTTCAGCTTCGCGCCAGTCAGATTGGTGCCGTTAAATTTAGCGTTCCTCAGATCGCTGCTTCTAAAAGAGCTGCCCGAGAGGTCTGAATCGCTGAAATCAGAGCCCTTAAGCGAGCTGCTGGAAAACTTGCCGTCGTGCACATTCACGCCCTTAAAATCGGCATTTTCCATTTTGGACGCAGAGCAGTTAATGTTCACCATTCGCCGAAGCGCACGCGACTGCTCTGCAATATCGGCAATGGTCTGCCGGATGTCGCCGATTGAATCGATTGTCATCGAGAGGGCTTCCTCATCGCTGCAGCCTTCTTTCTTTAGGTCTTCCATCCGTTCATGCAAATCGTGCTGCAACTCTTCCTTAAGCTCTTTGATTCGCAGTTCCTCATACGGCGAGAATATTTCATCAAGATATGTCATCAATTCTTTGTTCATTATCGTTTCCCTTTCTTACAGCAGTTGATCGAGTACGCGTTTGGCATACTCCCAGTTTTGTTTGTTTTCAGCATAAAGCTGTTTGCCTTTTTCCGTTATTTTGTAATACTTTCTTCTGCCGCCCTGATTTTCATCACCCCAATATGATGTGATACACCCCTCGGTTTCCAGCCTTTTAAGGCTGGAATACATGGTGGCTTCCTTCATTTCATACTCACCGCCGGAGTGCTTATAAATCAGTTTGGTAATCTCATAGCCGTATTGGTCGGTAACCAAAAGCAGCTTCAATATCATCGTGTCCGTGTGTCCTCTAAGTAAATCGGACGTAATTTTGTTATCGGTCATTACATCGCCTCCTTGCGTATAATATATGTCACACTACCTCGCCTGTCAAGGTACTTTTTCAATTTAAGTATTTTGTTATCCAAAAGGCATAATTTTGTTCTCATTTAAAAAAAGAGTGGTGCTAACACATAGGCTTCCTGGCTCATATGATAGTAAGGGAAACCAAAACAGCATACGCGGGGTGAAATATGATAGAGCGAGGAGATATATTTTACGCGGATTTAAACCCCGTTACCGGATCCGAGCAAGGCGGTATTAGGCCTGTTCTTGTGATACAGAACGACACCGGCAACCGGTTCAGTCCGACGGTGATCGTGGCAGCCATTACGTCCAATCTTGGCAAAGCGCGCCTGCCGACGCATATCATCATCGATAATGATAAGCTGAGCGAAAAAAGCGTGGTTCTGCTCGAGCAGATCAGAACGATTGACAAGACCCGGCTGATTAAAAAAGTAGGGCGGCTGAGTGAAAAGGAAATGCTACGCATCGACGAAGCCATATCCATCAGTATGGGGTTTGATAAAACGAAGCAGACCGAGGAAGACTAAAGCGGAAGAAAACATTTCTTCCGCTTTTTTAATTAAAATGATGGAGACGCTATGAATCAGCGTAAGAAAGATTACATATTGATCACGCTCGGCGTAGCGGTTGCTGTGG
>JAEZIW010000151.1 GCA_023436525.1 Bacillota bacterium
CCTCAATGGAGACAGCTATATATTGCAGGCGCCTTTTATGGTGCAGAGCAAAATATTGCGTGATCTGCTGATGGAGGAACCGCATATTAAAAACCATTTTCAAAAGATAAAGAGCATCGATATTGCCGTGATCGGCCTCGGCTCAACAAAACCGGAGCTCAGCGCTCAGTTCAGATCCGGCCATATCAATATTGAAGACTCCGAGAAGCTGATTAACGAAGGCGCAGTCGGCGATATATGCGGCAGTTACATAGATATCAACGGCCATCTTTGTCACTCAACCTTGAACGACAAAATGATGGCAATATCGCTCGATGATTTAAAAAGGATACCGCATGTGATCGGTGTTGCCGCGGGCGAAAAGAAGGCCGATGTGATACTCGGGGCCTTACGCGGCAGGTATATTGATGTGCTCATCACCGATGAAAAAGCCGCTCAAAGCGTACTGAAATAAAGATATAAAAACCAATATTTTGCGTTTAAGTCAATGCATAAACTTTTGCCGGATTACCGGCTTTTTTTATTTCTCATCATCAAAAATAATACGAAAAACACAGTGAACAAATGTGCAATGTTATGAGTATATATTGACAAGAGTGAAGGCGTATAATATCATTTAATCGTAGTTAACAGTCGTCATGAAATTTGTTTACTGGAGTTAATTATGAAAATATCCGCATCAATTCTATCAGCCGATTACTTAAATCTCGGGCGTGATATAGACAGGGCCTATGAGGCAGGATGTGAACTGCTGCATCTCGACATTATGGATGGCCACTTTGTGCCCAATATAGCCGTTGGGCTATGCACCGTTGAAGCATTAAGAAGCGATAAACGCATGAGGAAAGACGCCCACCTTATGATCAGCAATCCGCAGGACATGATACAGCCGTTTGTGGAAGCGGATGTTGATTCAATCACGATACATGCCGAAAGCAACCCGCATCATATCAGGCTCTTAAGAGACATTAAAAAAGCAGGCAAACTGGCCGGTATTGCCATTACGCCCGAAACACCGATTGATGCGATACGCTGTGCGCTGGAGGAAGCGGATATCGTGCTGCAGGTGTCGGTTTGCGTGGGCTTCGGCGGGCAAAGCATTATCGAGCATGTGTATGAAAAGCTGAACCTGTTGAGAGAACTGAAAGCGCGCTACGGCTATCATTACGAGATTCAGGTAGACGGCGGTATCAATGCCAACACATATAAAGTTGTGCTGGCAAATGGGGCAGATGTGTTGGTGGCCGGTTCTTTCGTCTTTGGATCGCAAAACATGAAAAAAACAGTCGAGCTTATTAAAGCAGCGACGTTTTAAAAAGTCAAAACATATAAAGGAGGATTCATCATGGGGTTATATTCTGACAATTTGAAAGACAAGGTCTGCGTTGTAACGGGAGCCGCTAAAAGCATAGGCTTCGCAATTGCTGAAAAGTATGCCGAGCAGGGTGCCAAAGTGGTATTGATCGACATCGATCCGCTGGTGGAGAAATCGGCTGAAGAGCTGAGCAAAAAGGGCTATTTCGCAAAAGGGATTATTCTCAACATTACCGACAGAGATGCTGTGCTGAAGTGCTTTAAGCAGATCACGAGCGAAGTTGGCGATATTTACACACTGGTTAACAATGCGGGCGTTGTTGATCAAAGACCATTCGAAGAGAACGATGAAGCCGTTTTCGACAAAATGTTCAAGGTTAATGTATACGGCACAGCATACTGTATACAAGGAGCCATCGAAAGCATGAAGAAGAACAACGAAGGCAGAATCATCAACTTTGCTTCCAAGTCAGGCAAAACGGGCTCTGCGCTGATGGGGCCTTACAGTGCGGCAAAGGGTGCGGTGATTGTGCTGACTCAGGCGCTCGCATTTGAATATGCAAACTACAACATCAAGATCAACTCCATCTGCCCCGGCATCACCGATGCCACAGGCGTGTGGTCGAACGTCAGCGCCGGATACATTGACAATTTAAAGCTGCCTAAGGATGAAGTTGTTAAGAAGTTCACGGCAAAGGTACCGCTCGGCAGACTGACCAAAAAGGAAGACGTTGTTGACTTCGTGTTTTTCCTCACCGTATCGGGAGATTACTGCACAGGCCAGGCGTTCAATGTAACGGGTGGCCGTGAGATGCACTAAGAGAAGGAGACGAATATGGACATAGAAAAAATCGTCAGAGAAATTACCAATGAAGTATTAAAAGAGGTTCAGGACAAATCGGTTGTGAAGAAGGGCCCCGGCTATGATGCGTCGTACGCCAAGTACATGGATCATACGGTATTAAAGCCCGAAACGCCCAAAAGCACAGTGAAGAAGTTTTGCGACGAAGCAAAGGAATGGCATTTTGCGAGCGTCTGCGTGAACCCCACACATGTGAAGTTTGTGGCATCAGAGCTGGCCGGCTCCGGCGTGAAAACATGCTGCGTTATCGGCTTCCCTCTCGGAGCGAACACGAGCTTTGTCAAGGCTGTTGAAGCCATGGAAGCCGTGAAAAACGGCGCCGAAGAAGTCGATATGGTTATCAATGTCGGCGCTCTGAAAGACAAGGATTACGATCTGGTTTATGAAGACATCAAAGGCGTTGTGGACGCAGCTCATCCCAAGGCACTCGTTAAGGTGATTATTGAAACCTGTCTGTTGACGGATGAAGAGAAAGTGCGCGTCTGCGAGCTGGCAAAGCGGGCCGGAACCGATTTTGTTAAGACATCCACCGGCTTTGGTTCAGGCGGCGCAACCGTTGAGGACATCCGGCTCATGAAGCGTACCGTGGGTGACAGTGTGATGGTGAAAGCCTCCACCGGCATCAACGATCGCAAAACATGCGATGCAATGCTCAACGCCGGTGCGGTGAGAATGGGCACCAGCAAAGGAATTAAAATTGTTAAGGGTGAGAACGAGCACGAGTGTACAAATTGCGGCAAGTGCTCAGCGACATGCCCAAGCGGAAACGTCAAAATAACCAAAAACGAATATTAAGGGAGTAGATGAATATGGATAAGCAAGCATTAGGAATGGTGGAAACAAAGGGTTTAATCGGAGCTATTGAAGCGGCTGATGCCATGGTGAAGGCCGCCAGCGTGGAACTTATGGGTAAAGAAATGATCGGTTCCGGTCTCGTGACTGTGATGGTCAGAGGCGATGTCGGCGCGGTGAAGGCCAGCGTTGATGCCGGTGCATCAGCTGCGAAGCGCGTTGGCGAGCTGGTGTCTGTTCATGTGATACCGCGTCCGCATTCAGATGTGGAGAAGATCCTGCCTGCAAAATAACACTGGGCAAGACGCAAAGGAGGCATTCTAATGGATCTCGGGTTAAAGGGGAAAACCGTGCTGGTCACGGGGGGCGGTGCCGGGCTTGGTGCCGGAATCTGTGAGGTGTTTGCACAGGAAGGTGCAAATATCGTTGTTAACTATATCATAGATGAACCGGGCGTGCTCAAATTTGTCGATTCGCTCAGCCAAAGATACGGCGGCACACATACAGCTATGTATGGTGATATCACGAGGGACGAAGACATCGACAGAATGATTCAGGAGTCTGTGGATAAGTACGGCCATCTCGATGTGGTTGTCAA
>JAEZIW010000183.1 GCA_023436525.1 Bacillota bacterium
TATCACGGCTCAACGCCATCCCGGCTTGCGCTGCGGAGGCAAGCCGTATACTGTCATACCGGTATCTTTGCCCGGAGGAGCATCTGCTGACTGAAGCAAGCATATGGAGTTTGAGACAGCAGAACGATTTAAAAGAGAACAAGCATAAAACGGAGATTGACCAAGAGTGTGTCAGAAAATTTTTAAGCAATGGTGCAGCAGAAGAAATTGACCGTTTTATCGATCAGCTTCTGGAAAGCGCCGGAGAGGAAAATGTATCGCTGCCGTTGTTTTGCAGGTATCTCGCATTAACGGTTTATTTTGCCTCCAGTGAATATCTGAATTCGATTGGCTGCCGGGCCGAGAGCTTTTTGTCTGCGGAGCTGCGTCCGAGCGACAGTGCATCCACGCCGGAGGAAGTCAGAAAATTCGCACGCCAAATTTTAGAGAAGACGATCACTCTGCGAGACAGTGAAAGCAAAAAGCAGCAGCGTCAAATGCTGACGCTGGCGATTGAGTTCATCGAAAAGCACTATCCGGACGAATCCATTTCGCTTGATCGTGTGGCCAAGAAAGTGAACATCAGCCCGAATTACTTCTCGGCTATGTTCAGCCAGGAAGTGGGGCAAACCTTTGTGGAATACCTCACAAGCAAACGAATTGAAGAGGCCAAACGGCTGCTTCGTCAAACGGACAAGCGTTCTAACGAGATTGCATTTTCGGTGGGATATAAAGACCCGCATTATTTCAGCTTTGTATTTAAAAAGGTTTCAGGCTGCACACCCAGTGAATACCGCAGAGGGGACAAGTTGTGAGCACTCTTTCAAAATTAAAAGTTAAAAATGAAAAAACGACGATGCACAGCAAGCTATGGAAGATCATATTAATCGTCGCGATTCCGTTGATGGCGGTGATATTTGCGATTTCGTCAATCGCTGTTGGGTACGCGCTGCAGTACAACGCGATTCTGAACAACGTCACGACAGCTGCGGATTTTAATCAGGACTTTACCAACGATATCAAATCAAAAATGTACTATTATGTGATTGAAAGCCAATATTCAGATGGTCTGCCAATTGAAGAAGTTAAGTCCGCTGAGGCGCTTGCGCAAAAGCTGATTATGACCACGGCGGAAAAGGACAGCCTTCGTGCCATCAACAGCGTGCTGAGCCTGTGCCATAATCTCGAGGAAACAATATATCAGATTGCGGACACGAAAGGCTACGATGCCAAGATGGCCTTGCTGAACAACGATTTCAATATGATGGCCGATCTGATTCAGGAGTATGTGTACACTTACGTTTATTATGAGGCCGTGCATCTCGATGATCTGCAGACCGCTATGATTACCAACATGGTGGTTGTGATGGGCATCATATTTGTTATGTCGCTGGTGCTGCTTTATATACTTTTAACGCATTCAAGAAAACTAAGCGCTAAAATCGTTGACCCGATTGACGAAATATGCCTGCGCCTTGAGGAAATCGGCAAGGGTGATCTGCTGGTCTGCGAACCGATTCAAGCGGACGTTGAGGAGGTTCAGCTGCTTTCGTACGGCATAGAGAGCATGGTTGGGCATTTAAAGCTGCTGATTGAAAAGAACGCAGAGCAGGAAAAACAACGCAGAAGTACCGAACTGGCGCTGCTTCAGGCGCAGATCAATCCGCATTTTCTCTACAACACATTGGATACTATTGTGTGGCTGATTGAATCCGGCGAGATTAGCTCAGCCGTCACCATGGTATACAGCCTGTCGAATTTCTTCCGTTTTTCGTTAAGCCGCGGGAAAACCGTTATCACACTCGCCGAGGAAGAACAGCACATTCGAAGCTATCTGGAAATCCAGCAGATGCGTTATCGTGATCTGATGGAATATAAAATAGACATCCCCGATGAACTGAAAAAGAACATACTGCCGAAGCTCACCCTGCAGCCCCTGGTGGAAAACGCCCTGTATCACGGTATTAAAATAATGCGCCGAAAAGGCATTATCAGAGTGACCGGCAAAGAGCAAGGCCAGAACATGATTTTGGAGGTCACCGACGACGGCTCCGGTATGTCGGAGGCGCGTTTACAAGAGATACGGGCATCGCTTGAAAAAGAAATGAGCGACGGCTTCGGCCTCAGAACGGTACATCAAAGAATTCAGATATTGTTTGGCACAGAATACGGTTTGAGTATTGAAAGCACCCCGGACGTCGGCACGAAAATTATTGTGACGATACCGATGCAGACGATGGATAAGGAGAAATGAACGTGAAACTGAAAATAATGGCGGCCGCTATGTGTATGGTGGTGTTGTTCTGCGGATGTGCCGAAGAAGATCAGACATTGACGGAGACAGACAAACAACAGCCTATTGTGGTTGGGTTTTCACAGGTTGGTGCGGAATCTGAATGGCGTGTGGCCAATACGGAAAGCATCAAAGCCGCGCTGAGCGAAGAAAACGGATATGAGCTGATTTTTGACGACGCCAGAAATGAACAGGAAAATCAGATCAAAGCCATCCGTACCTTTATACAGCAGGATGTGGACTACATCGTGTTCTCCCCGAGAGTTGAAACAGGCTGGAACTCGATACTGCAGGAGGCGAAGGATGCCGGTATTCCGGTGATTGTGACTGACCGCTATATTGAAACTGCGGATGAGGAACTGTATTCGGCGTATATCGGGTCCGACTTTCGTAAAGAGGGTGAAAAAGCTGTTGAGTGGCTGAAGAATCTGTTGAGAAAACAGGGGAGGACAGAAGAATCTATTGGAATTGTTCATATTCAAGGAACACTTTCATCCTCTGCACAGATCGGACGCACCGCCGCGCTGGAGCAGGCTGTCGGCGAAAATCCAAACTGGAGAATCATCGCACAGGAAGATGGGGACTTCACGCGGGCCAAGGCTTACGAAGTCATGGGCGAAATTTTAAGAAAAACGCTCGATATCGATGTTGTTTACTGCGAGAACGATGGTGAAGCGCTGGGCGCGATCGACGCAATGAAAGAGATGGGCCTCGAATGCAACGTGAACGGCGGCGTCATTGTTATTTCGTTTGATGCGACAAAACGGGCGCTTGAATACTGCATGGAGGGGAAAATCGGCCTGACGGTGGAATGCAACCCGCTTCAGGGCCCGTATGTCGATGAAATCATACAAAAACTGAACCGTGGGGAACCGATAGAACGGCAAAAATTTATTGATGAGACCCAGTTTGATTTCTTCAACGTTACGCAGGAAATCATTGACAGCAGAAAATATTGAACGAGCCCATAGCGCCCAGAACCAATAGCCTTGTTTTGCGTACGAAATAAAATGACGGTTTGGTTCTATGCCGCTCATTAATGCAGTAAAAATACATACATATAGATACTGAAACTACGGGAATAATTACATATCAATACAAATAACCATATATCAGGAAGATAAATGGAATTAAAAAGAAGAATTAACGTGGAAAATCGAAATTATCACAAGTTTTTAAAAAGATTAGCTCATTTGGGTTTGCTATTTACTCAATATAGTTGAAATATTTACGGGGTTTGCTTACCATTATTGTTTTTCATTTGTTCGATTGTTAAAATAGACTCATTCTCTGATGTATAACGTCAAGAATAAAATCTGAAAGGAAATCGAATTATGAAAAAACTGTTGGTAGTTCTCATGACTGTTGCAATGGTGTTTGGCCTTATCGCTTGTGCCGCACCTGCTGCGAGCGAATCGGCATCTGCCGAAGTATCTGAATCCGTTGCTCCTTCTGCGGAAGAATCTGCTGAATCTTCTGCACCCGCTGAACCGGCTGGCGAGATTAAAGTTGGTATCATCAACAATCCTCCGGCTGAATCCGGCTATCGCGCGGCTAACGTAGCGGACTTCGAAAAAGTTTTCTCTAAAGAAAACGGATACGCTGTTTCGACTTTCTACAGCCTGAAGAACGATGAGCAATTGAATGCAGCAAGTCAGTTTATCACCGACGGTGTGGACTATCTTCTCATTTCTGCTGCTGCAACTGATGGTTGGGAAGCTGTTCTGACCAGCGCTAAAGAAGCCGGCATCAAAGTGTTCCTCTTCGACCGTATGATGAACGTTGATGAGAGCATGTATGAAGCTGCTGTGGTTTCCGACATGGCTAACCAGGGCACAACAGCTGTGGAATGGCTGAAGGCTCAGAAACTTCCTGAGTACAATGTTATCCACATTCAGGGCGCAATGGGCAGCGATGCTCAGATCGGCCGTACAGCTGCGCTGGATGCTGAATTTGCAGCCGGCACAATGAAGAAGGTTGTTCAGCAGACCGCAACTTGGGATGAAGCCGAAGCGAAGAAAATTGTAGAAGCTGTCATCAACTCCAAAGAGAAGTTCAACGTTATCTATGCTGAAAACGATGGTATGGCTAAGGGCGCGGTTGCTGCTCTTGACGAAGCCGGTATCACCCACGGCGTTGGCAAAGACGTTGTTATCATGGGCTTCGACTGCAACAAGTGGGCACTCAGAGAACTGCTTGCTGGCAACTGGAACTATGATGGACAGTGCAGCCCCTTCCAGGCAACTGTTATCGATGGAATGATCAAGGATCTCGAAGCTGGCAAGACGCTTCCGTCCAAGAAAGTTATTTCCGAAGAAAAAGGCTTTGATGCAACGAAGCTGACACAGGAAGACATCGATACTTACGGTCTCGGCGAATAACATCTACACCTAAAAACAGGGACGACGTAATAAGTATGTGCGGTGCTGAGTATGCGGATAATCTCTGCATACTCGCACCGCCGTCTTTACGAAAACTCCAATGCTTAAAGGATGGTTAATACCTATGCAAAACGACATCGTTTTATCCATGCGGAAAATTTGCAAAGCATTCCCGGGTGTACGCGCTTTGCAGGATGTGGATTTCACTCTTCGTAAAGGCGAAATTCATGCCTTAATGGGAGAGAATGGAGCCGGCAAGTCAACCTTAGTTAAAGTCATAACAGGCGTATACCCGAAAGATTCAGGTCAAATCCACATAGCGGGTATTAACAAAGAAATCAATGTAAAATCACCTCAAGAAGCTCAAAATTTGGGCATCAGCACGGTTTACCAGGAAATAACACTATGCCCTAACCTGACAGTGGCCGAAAATATGTTTATTGGCCGGGGCAGTTATAATTTCGTCAATTGGCGCTCCATGATAAAGAAGACATCAGACATACTGAAAAAGCTTAACATTCCCGCCAGAGCCACTCAGCAGCTTGCCACTTGCTCATTGGCTGTGCAGCAAATGGTGGCTATTGCGCGCTCCGTCGATATGGATTGCAAAGTGCTTATCCTCGACGAACCGACATCCTCATTGGATGAACATGAAGTTGAAAAACTGTTCTCTCTTATGCGCGAACTCAAATCTCGCGGTGTCGGCATTATCTTCATAACACATTTTCTTGAACAGGTTTATGAGGTATGCGACAGGATTACTGTTTTACGGAACGGTGAATTTATAGGGGAATATGAAGTAAAGGATCTGCCGCGCGTACAGCTTATATCAAAGATGATGGGCAAAGAGCTAGACGATATTTCAGATCTGGAAAGTAAAAAGGAATTTCACGCCAGGTTGGATGAAACGCCCGTATTCGAGGCTTCCGGTTTATCCAGCGCAGTGGGAACTAAGGCGTTTGACTTTAAAATTCACAAGGGAGAAGTTAACGGTTTTACCGGTCTGCTTGGCTCCGGTCGCAGTGAAAGCGTCCGCGCGATATTTGGTGCAGATAAAGTGACCGGCGGCAAGGTGAAGGTTAACGGTAAAAATGTTTCAATAGGCAAACCCAAGGACGCTATGAAAAATGGCATCGGGTATCTGCCTGAAGATAGAAAGAAGGACGGTATCGTAGAGGATCTGTCTGTGCGTGAGAATATTATACTCGCATTACAGGTGATGAAGGGCTTTTTCAAGCCGTTTTCAAAATCTGAAGCAGAAGCCTTTGCGGATAAGTATATCAAGCTTTTAGGGATTAAAACGGCCTCGACGGATACACCCATCAAGTCGCTGTCGGGCGGCAATCAGCAAAAGGTTATTCTTGCGCGCTGGCTGCTCACAAATCCACAGTACCTTATCTTAGATGAACCGACACGCGGTATCGACGTCGGTACAAAAATCGAAATACAAAAGCTTGTACTCAAGCTTGCTGAAGAAGGCGTTAGCGTTACGTTTATTTCATCCGAAATTGAGGAGATGCTTCGCACTTGCTCACGGCTCATCGTTATGCGGGATCGCAATATCGTGGGAGAACTCCGCGGCGACGACTTGACGCAAGCCAACATTATGCACACGATTGCGGGGGAGGCAGCTCAAAATGGCTAAAGCATTTAAGAATTTTTCGAAATCTCAATTGGTTGTCCCATTGTTTGCGCTGTTATTACTGATTGTATTTAACTTGATAAGAGATCCCGGGTTCTTCTCAATAATTCTTACTGCCAATAATGATGGGAACACAGTTCTTGCAGGAAACTTGATCAGCATTCTGAACGGTGCATCCGAGCTGGCTATTCTGTCAATCGGTATGACGCTGGTCACAGCATCGTCGAAAGGACAGGATATCAGCGTCGGCGCCGCGGCCGCAATCGCAGGCAGTGTTTTTGTCAGCGTGCTGCGTGCGAATGAAGTGACAATGCCGATTATTCTTCTCGCCTTTTTGGCAAGCTGCGTGGCTGCTCTTCTTTGCGGCTTATTCAACGGTGCATTGGTTGCTGTGTTTAAGATTCAGCCGATGATTGCGACATTGATACTGTTTACCTCCGGGCGATCCATTGCGTATTGGATAAACGGCGGCGCGACGCCGACTGTTGACAGCCCGCTGCTTGGCAATATCGGCAGTTTTATTCCGGGAATCCCCATTCCTGCACCCATTCTTATCGTCATTGTATTCGGGATATTGGTTTGGCTTATCTTAAGGTTCACTAATCTCGGGCTGTATACGCAAGCGGTGGGTATCAACGAAAAATCCTCCCGATTAAACGGTATCAACGCAACTTGGATTAAAATGTTATCATTTATGATACTGGGCGTTTGTACGGCGATGGCGGGCTGCATCACCGTCAGCAGAATCGGGCTTATCAACCACGAAACCATTCTTCAGGATATTGAGATGGACGCCATTTTGGCAGTCGCTATCGGAGGAAATTCTCTGGGAGGCGGAAAATTCAGCTTGGCCGGATCGGTCATCGGGGCATACATCATTCAGGCGTTGACGGTTACGCTTTATGCCATGAAGGTTCCCTCAACAGCAATATTTGTATTCAAGGCATTGATTATTATCA
>JAEZIW010000047.1 GCA_023436525.1 Bacillota bacterium
ATGCGGCACCTTCTTTCGTTTCTTTGGCGGCAGCTTCTATAAACGCCGCTTCAATGGTGCCCTGTGCCGTCAGCGAGCGTATCATTTGCGGCGTGCCGTTTTGTATCACCTTGCCATCCCGCAGCAGGATGAGCCTGTCGCATTTGTCCGCCTCGTCCATCACGTGGGTGGTGACAAGGATGACCTTTCCAAGGCTTTTGAGCCGCCTGAACTCAGCCCAGAACAGCTCACGCAACACCGGGTCGATACCCACCGTGGGCTCGTCGAGCACAATCACATCCGGGTTGCCGATAAGCGCGGCGCAGAGCGACAGCCTTCGTTTCATGCCGCCGGAATAATGCGCGGTTTTTTTGGTCTTGTCTTTGGAGAGGTCAACCAAATCGAGCAGCGCGTGCGCCTGAACGAGCGCATCCGCCTTGGATAAGCCTTTAAGCCGCCCGAAGAACACGATGTTCTGCAGCCCCGAAAGATCCTCATAGAGCGCGTCCTGCTGAGCCATATAGCCGATGCTGTCCATCAGCTGCAGATTCGGGATTCTCACGCCTTTGATATCCACCTGACCCTGACTTAAGCTGATAGCCCCGATCAGGCTTTTCACAAGCGTTGTTTTGCCTGAGCCGGAGGGCCCGAGCACGCCAAGTATCTCGCCCCGGTCAACGTTCAAATCAATGCCCTTCAGCACCGGTTCACCGTCGAATTGCTTGGTGACACTTTTGGCTTCAATAATGTGCATCGCTTCTCCAACCTTTCATCGCGTAACTGACAAACAGTTTCACGTCGTTCTCGGCATTGTCCATGTTGCTGTGAAACAATCCGTACGAAATGATAAATCCGAACAGCTGATTAAACATGATGTCGGCATTGACCTGCTCAGAGATTTCACCGCGCTGCTGGGCCGCGAGCAGCAGCTGTGCAATATAGCCTTTCACCGCCGGGAAGATGCTATCGTTCAGCTGCTTTAACAGCTTGGGACGGTGCACCACCTCGGGCAGCACCGATTTGAAAAACAGCTTGTTTTTGTGAAGGATGGAAAGACGATCGAGAATGATGGCTGATAATATCTCATCAACGGAGGAATCCTTCTTTTCCTCCAGTATGTCGCGCACAGGTTTTTCAATTTTGGGCTGAACCACCTTGATCATGAGCGGAACCATTTTCTCTAAGATGGCACCCTTGCTGGGGAAATACCGAAATATCGTTCCCTCGGCGATGCCCGCCTTATCTGCGATCTCTTTGGTTTTGGTGCTTTCAAAGCCCTTTTCGGAGAATATCTCAATTGCCGCGTTGATAATCCGCACCTCTTTATCCGGGCTGTTTTGCATATAATCGCTGAGGGTTTGCTGAAAATTGTAATCGTTGCTTTGGTTCATGAATCCGCCTCCATAATAAATGAGTGAGCACTCAGTCATTATTATAGCCCGCTGCGCAGGGATGTCAATACCGATAGGAGCAAATTTTTCATATTATGTTTTACATGAAGATAAAGAGGCAATTAATAAGCAAAGCTTGATATGATATTAAGGAGACCTGACAATGCGATTTGAACTGCTGCACCCCGCCGATCAGCTTGTTATCATCATGAACCGCATCTATTACCGCGGCATGACCACCACATCGGGCGGCAATCTGTCTATCATGGATGAAAACGGCGATTTGTGGATTACCCCGAGCGGTATCGACAAGGGCATGCTGACGCATGACGACATCATGCGCGTCAAGCCGGACGGTACCATTATCGGGCGGCACCGCCCATCGGTGGAATACCCGTTTCATCAGTCGGTATACCGCCGCCGAAGCGATATCAAAGCGGTGCTGCACGCGCATTCGCCGGGGTTGGTATCGTACAGCATTGTGCGCCAAATGCCGCCGGTGAACCTGCTGCCGAATATCAGCCTGATTTGCGGAAAGATTTCCATGGCTCCGTATGCGGTGCCGGGCAGCGAACTGCTGGGCGACAACATCTCTGCCGAGTTCGACAAAGGGGCCGATGTGGTGATGATGGAAAACCACGGCGTGGTGATAGGGGGCAGCGATATATTAAAAGCCTTCATGGCATTTGAAACGCTCGAATCGTGCGCGCTGCTGGCCATTAATGCGCAAAGGCTCGGAGCGCTCAAGCCTTTAAGCCCAGAACTAATGGAGATATCCACCAAGAAGAACATCGAGATGGACGAATTTATGCCGGACGTGCATACCAGCGAGGAAAACGCGCTGCGCCGCGATTTGATTAAGCTGATTCACCGCTCGTATGAGCAGGGGCTGTTCACCAGCACACAGGGCACTTATTCCGCGCGCGTCAGCGACTCAACGTTCCTCATTACACCGTACGGGATGGACCGAAAGTATTTGGAGCCGCACGATCTCGTGCTGATTAGCAACGGTAAAAAAGAAAAGGGCAAGCTGCCGAGCCGCTCGGTGCAGCTGCATCAGGAGATATATGATCAAAGCAGCAGTATCGGTTCCATACTGGTGGCACATCCGCCGAACATCATGTCTTTCGCGGTGACGGAAACAACGTTTGACCCGCGGACGATTCCCGAAAGCTATATATTGCTTAGAGAGACAGTTAAGGTGCCGTTCGGCATGAGCTACCGGCAGCCCAAAAAGACAGCGGGGCTGTTAAGCGCCAAAACGCCGATGCTTATCTGCGAGAACGACTGTGTGATCGTAACGGGCAGCAGCCTGCTGAACGCTTTCGACAGGCTGGAGGTGGCGGAGTTTACCGCAAAATCCATCATTGCCGCGCGGGAGCTGGGGGAGATTGTGCATATCAGCGACGGTGAGATTCGGGAGATAGACCAGGCGTTTCATCTGGATTAAGCATGAATCCCCGGCTATGACCGGGGATTCATAACGGAGGAGAAAGTGGTGCGTAACCGGATGAGGTGATAAATTTCATTTGTCAATATAAGCACCTCACCAGTTGCCTGCCGGCGACAGCTCGAAGCCATAATTTTTTGCGTTGACGGCGGTGTGGGCAGGATACACAAAAAGATATTGATTGCGCATTATAAAAAGACAGCCGTTAATCTCTTCGGCTGTCTTTTGGCTATATCTGATTAACCATTTGCCCGATACGGCTGGCGATACAGGTCTCTTTTCTTCAGCCCATTTTTCTTCGCCATCTGCCCCCATCCCATATTGCCGCCTAAGAAATACATCCATCTCGGAATCTTAACACCGATGCAAACGGTGTCAGCGGACGGAAGCGTGTTTTGCTGTACCGCGTCCGCCATGCGGTTAAACGCACTGTTCAAATCAGCCATCACCTTTTTCATAAACGGCGCGTCCTTGGCCCCCAGCACCATGCCGCCGCTGCCAAAAGCCACGCCAAAGCCAAACGCCCCGCCGACGTGACGCGCAAAGCTCTGGATCACGCGAATCGCTTCTTCGTTGATGTCCGGCTCCGGGAAACCGCAGTTCACGATGGCAAATATTTTTTGACCGGCACGTTTTTCCCCGGCGGATGCTGCGTAGTCCTCCAAAAAGCGCATCAGCATGCCGGGCAGACAGAAGAAATACAGCGGGAACACAATCAACAGTGCATCGGCGTTTCGCATTGCGTCAAAGGAGGGTTCGCTGTTTTTCAGCGCTTTGCCGACGTCTACGATATCCGCCTGCAAACCGGCGGACACAAAGCGCTCTTTGGCAAGCTCACAGAGCAGGGCAGAAACCGACGGTTCTCCTTTTTTGGGGCTGGCACTGAGTATCATCACTTTTTTCATAACGAACCTCCCACAACGCGTTTGAGTTCAACGGCTTGAAGCATGTCTACGATCTGATGATTGCTGCCGTCGTCAATCAGCACGTCGATGCCGCTGCGGTGCTTTTGAGTGATATCGACAAACAACTGTGCGTCTTCGGCGCTTAAAGCGTTGCCGTAGCCGATCATAATCTGCCTTGGGTAGCTCTCATACCGGCGCGGGTGCATCGTGGAGCCGTCCTTTCTCGTTTGAAAAAACGGCAGCATGTTGGGCAGCCAGCGGTCCAGCGCGTATTTGATGTTCGCGCTGAATTGGCCAAACACAACAGGGACAAGGGTGACCACCACATCGCTGGCCATCATGGCGCGATTGATGTTTGCGATATCGTCGCTGATCACGCATTCGCCGGGCTTTTTAATCCAGCACCCAAAGCAGCCGACGCAATAGTGAATATCACCGCGCGACAGCTGCTTTTCCTCAATCTCAAAACCAGCCAGCGCCTCTTTCACCTGTGCCAACAGCCGCACATACGCGTCTGTTTGGTAATCCTTGTCGGACAAGATATAAGCTTTCATAATTACAAACTCCTTGATGTTTACGATGTAAACATAATACCAGCCAATGTTTACATTGTCAACATATCGTGTTATAATTTTTTGGGTAAAATAAAAGTTAAGGGCAACGGGGAAAAACATATGATCAAAGACAGCTATCATCATGGCGATTTGAAGACGGAACTGATTAAAAAGGGGCTGAAGATACTCGACGAAGAGGGGTGCGAGGGTTTTTCGATGCGCAAGGTGGCCACAGCCTGCAATGTGAGCCAAACGGCGCCGTACCGCCATTTTAAAGACAAGAACGAGTTGATAAAGGCCATCGCCATTAACGCGATGCACGAGTTTGAAGAAAACCTTGAACGGGCGTTTTTAGAAGAGGGAGACGCAAAAGCGCAGCTTAAAGCGATGGGGCGCTATTATATACAGTTTTTCGCAGAAAGACCTGAATACATGCGGCTGCTGTTTTTTAGCAAGGTTCAAGATTGGATGCGTGAGGCGGTTAAAAAGGAATGCCACTGCGCAGACGAGCATCCATATTCGGCGCTTGAAAGAGCGGTGAAGAATTACAAATCAGCCTATCCGAACGATGAGAGAACCGAAGATGAGCTGATCGTTTACTGCTGGGGGCTTGTGCATGGCATTGCCGGTCTTGTTGTGAACGGCGAGCTGCCGGGCGACGAGAATGCGCTGGCACTGGTCGATCGGGTGATCATGAGCGAGCGATTTTTATAAAAAAACTTGTAACGGTTAAACAATATCAATCCAATAGATATTCATAGGTTTTCCGTCAGCGTATGGTTTTGTTTTTGTCAAAACACCGCCACAATTCAAAATGGTCTTCACAGACGCGGTGTTATCCGTATAACAGCCCAGCATTACCTTTTGCAGCCCGATTGATTTTGCATAATCCAACGCGAGATTGACCATCTGTGTTGCATAGCCTTTGCGGCGTTCCGAAGGCCTCACCGCGTAACCGATGTGACCGCCGTACTGAGCCAGAAATGGATGATCAATACTGTGCCGAATATCAATGATGCCGACAACGCTGTTATCGCTTTTTCGAAAGGCGAGAAAGGCAGTTGTTACCACCCAGTCTTTGCTGGCTGTTTCGGCGTTCGCGTTGTTCTTGACGGCGACAAGCCAGTCTTGAAAGGCCATTTGGTCGTATAATGAGCTTCCGTTGATGACGGTTTCGCCGTTTTGAAAAAACTCATTTTTAAACTCTTCTGCGCGGCTTTCATGCTCAATTGCAGGAAAGCGAAGCTCGATCGCGTCCATGTTTTAAGTGCTCCTCATTATAATCAATGTTATACAAGATTGATTGACAATTCGATCAGCGATCGGCTTACTCCTCCGCCTTGGCTGTGCAGCAGTGGCGGATGTCGTGCAGGAACGAAAGCAACGCATCCAGCGCGTTCTTGGGTGCTTTAAACGTGATATACGGCGGCTGGGCGCTGCGCAGCCTCGCCGTGTTTTTATGCTTATGCAAAATACCGAGCAGCCGCTGGCCGTCTATCGTGCAGTCCTCGGGATATTTCAGCGTAAACGCGTGCGCGTTGCGCGTCACCGAAACAATACCGGCATGCGCGGCATACCGCTTGATCAGCGAAATCAGCATCAGATTTTCCACGCTGCGCGGCATCTTGCCGTACCGGTCCACAATCTCTTCCTTGAGCTGTTTGGCGCTGCCCACGCTTTCAATCGCGGCAATCTTTTTATACATTTCAATGCGCTGAATCTCGTCGTCGATATACGCGGCGGGTACATGGGCACTCAGACCAATCTCCACCGACGTATCGGCAGGCCGCTCAACACAGTCGCCTCTGATTTCGGCAACGGCTTCGCGCATGAGCCGGCAGTACATATCGTACCCCACGGCCGCCATCTGGCCGGACTGCTCCGCCCCCAAAAGGTTGCCGGCGCCCCGTATTTCTAAATCACGCATTGCGATTTTAAAGCCTGCGCCGAGCTCGGTAAACTCGGCTATGGTGGCAAGCCGTTTCTCGGCATCCGGCGTCATGTGCGTGCCGGGCAGATACGTTAAATAAGCGTATGACGTTTTGGCGGCGCGCCCCACGCGCCCTTTAATCTGGTAAAGCTGAGCAAGGCCGAATTTGTCCGCCTCGTAAACAATCACCGTGTTCACGTTTGGTATGTCGATGCCCGACTCAATGATCGTGGTGCACAGCAGCACGTCGTACATGTCGTTTAAAAAGTCGACCATCACGTCTTCCATTGCCGTTTCACCCATGCGCCCGTGCGCCATCGCAACGCGCGCCTCGGGCACATAGCGGCGCAGCTCAGCCGCGAGCCGATCGAGCAGCGCAATCTGGCGGCATACAAGATAGGCTTGGCCGCCGCGGTCTATTTCCCGGGTGATCGCATCGCGCAGCAGCTGGCCCGAATATTCCATCACGTAGCTTTCGGGCGCTTTGCGCTCTTCGGGCGGCGTATCGAGCACGCTCATATCGCGAATGCCTGTCAGCGCCATCTGCAGCGTGCGCGGAATCGGCGTGGCCGAGAGTGTCAGCACATCCACGCTGCGTTTGATATCCTTAATGCGCTCCTTGTGCGATACGCCGAAGCGCTGTTCCTCGTCGATCACGAGCAGGCCTAAATCCTTGTACTTCACATCGCCGGAGAGCAGCCGGTGCGTGCCGATCACGATATCCACCGTGCCGGATTTGAGCCCTTTGAGAATGCGTGTTTGGTCGCCCGCGGACACATAACGCGACACCATTTCGATGGACACTGCGAATTCCTTGAAACGCTCGCAGAACGTGTGGTAGTGCTGGCGCGCGAGCAGCGTGGTGGGGACGAGCACGGCACACTGCCGCCCTTCCATCACGGCCTTGAAGCAAGCGCGCATCGCGACCTCGGTTTTGCCGTAGCCCACGTCGCCGAGCAGCAGCCGATCCATTACCTTTTCCTGCTGCATGTCTTTCTTGATTTCTTCAATGCTCTGCAGCTGGCCTTCCGTTTCGTCGTACGGAAAGCTGTCTTCGAACTGCCGCTGCCAAAGCGTATCGTCGCCGTATTGGTAACCTTTTTTGTTCAGCCGCTCGCTGTATATCGAAACGAGGTCTTCAGCCAGCTCTTTAACCGCTTTTCTGACCTTTGCCTTGGTTTGGCTCCATTCGCGCCCGCCCAGCTTGCTGAGCCGCTCGCTGTCGCCGCCCATGTACTTTTGAACGCGGTCAATCTGATCGGTCGGTATAAAAAGCTTGTCGCCATCGCGGTACTCAAGCTCCATATAATCGCGCGAGACGTCCTGCACGGTGCGTGTGACCAGCCCTAAAAATTTGCCCTTGCCGTGAATATCATGCACGATGATATCGCCCGGCTTTAAGTCGGTAAAAATGTCCATGCGTGCACGCGACGACGGACGGCGGTGCTTGCGCGCGAAGCCGTACAGCTCGTGTTCGCCGAGCACATACGTTTTTTCGGCTGTCAGCTCAAAGCCCGAGAGCAGCCGCTCGGGGTAAACGCCCGCTTCGCCGTGGCTTAATGGCCGATCATCTTTGATACACGGTACGCTGAAAGACGCGTCCGACAGCTCAGACGAGAGGCGTTCCGCGCGTGCGAGGCTGCCCGTCATCAAATACACGCGCCAGCCTGCATTAACGCGCCCTTTTACGTCGTCCTCCAGCAGCTCAAGCTTGCGGTGATAAGAGAGCGCACTGCGCGCTTTCAAATGCAATGTGGTTTTGGCTTTGAGATCGGGGGACTCGGAGATTGTGCAAAGGTCAACCATATCCGACATCCGCTGCGTCAGCACGGGCAGCGAGAGATACAGCGACTTCTGATCATTAAGCGCGGTACCTGTTTGCAGCAGCGTTTCGAGACGATCATAAAAATCGGCCGTGCGCTGCTGCTCGGTATCCTTAACGCGGCGGTGGTCGTCAAAAAGTATCAGCGCATCCGGCACGTAATCAAGCAGGCTTGCGTCTCCGAGCAGATATGCGTAGTTTTCGAGGTCGTCAAAGTAATGGTGTTTGCTTAAATGCTGCGCATAGTCGTCAAACCGCTGCGCGAGCACAACGTTTTTCGGCTTGGCAGCCGCGAAATAATTCGCGCTGCTTTTGGCGGCAGCCTGCGTTAACACAAGCTCTACGGCAGGCGGCAGCGTCACCTCATTGAGGCTCTCGCGGCTGCGCCGCTGGGTGCCGGGGTCAAACGCGTGGATGCTCTCCACCACGGTATCAAAAAAGTCGATACGGTACGGCGCAATGGCGCCGGGGCAGAACACGTCGAGAATCTCGCCGCGCCGTGCGGCCTGGCCCGCTGTTTCCACCGCGCCCACACGCTCGTAGCCAAAGAGCACGAGATGCTGAATCAGCTGCTCGGGGTCGTAAGCGGTGTCTTTGCGCAGCGTAAGATGAGCGCCGGAGAAATCTGAGGCCGGAATGAGACGCGCGAGCAGCGATTCTTCGCTTAAAAACGCAATGCGTTTTTCGCCGCGCTGCAGTTTGGAAATGCCGTCAATACGGCGGAACATCACCTCACGGCTGCGTGCCACCGCAGCCCGCAGCTGAAGCGGACGGCGGGGGATAAACACCGCTTCATCCAGCGCGTCGGCATAGCTTTCCGCGCTGCCTTCGTCCGGGCAGATCACAATCACGCTGCGCTCTGTCTGCTGAGAGAGCGCCAGCGCCAGATGCGGCTTAAGGCTGTCGGGAACGCCAAAAAGCGAGCAGGGACTCTGTCCCGCCCGCAGTGATGCAATGAGCTGTGAGAACACCTCGGATTCGGTGAGGTGCGCCGTGATGTGCATTTTTTTATCCTTTTTTGTCAGTTATACCGGCTTTGTGCCTGTGTCACACCGCCTTCAAGTATCGCTTCCACGGCGTTGGCGGCTTTGGTCAGCGTGTCGTAAGCGGCCTGCTTGTCGGCGTATTCGCCGAGCACATGGTCGATAATGTCGCCTTCGGGCTTGCCGATGCCCACCCGTACACGAACGAATTCTTCCGTTTGCAGATGATAGATGACCGACTTCATGCCGTTGTGTGTGCCCGCGCTGCCGCGCTCCTTAATGCGTATTGTGCCCGTTTTTAAATCCACATCGTCGTACACGAGTATGAGCCGGTCTGCTTTGATGCCGAGCGCTTTGGCCATTTCCTTCACGCTTTCACCCGATTTGTTCATATAGGTTTGCGGCATGCAGAGCACCACGCGCTTGCCGCATATCTCGCCCTTGCCGATTCGTGCACTGAAATCGTGGATACGCACCGGTATGCCGTGGCGCTGCGAGAGAATCTCGATCACGTCAAAACCCGCGTTGTGGCGTGTATGCGCGTATTTCCCGCCCGGGTTCCCAAGGCCCACAATGTAGTAGTCGGCGGCTAAACCGGCGGAAGACTTTTTGCGAAGCTTAGCAGATCCGAATAGTTTCCCTGCACGCATGGCGGCACCTTTCCCAAATCCCCGATCACGTTGTCAAGCAGCAAAAAACCCTCAAACCCGAGGCTGACGGCGCACATGTCTTCCAGTATATCATTGCCGACGACATAGCATTCATCTGCCTTGAGCCCTGTGCGATCGAGTATCTCTTTAAAGTATTCCAGATTTGGCTTGTAATAATGCGAATTATCGTAGTAGCTCACGTACTCAAAATCATTAACATCGAGCCCCGCCCATTTTATGCGCTCGTTGGTGGCAATTGACGGGAATATCGGATTGGTGGAGAGTATGAGCCGATAGCCTTTCTCTTTGAGTATTCTGACCGATTCGATGGCGCAGTCTTCGCTGCGGGCACATTCTCTGATTTTCGGGAATTCATTGATATAAAACGCATCCATATGCCGCAGAATGGCATCCGGGGCTGCGCCTGAACCTTCCGAAGCCACCTTTAAGAATATGTCCCTGTTCAGCATTTCACCGGTGTTGTTCAGTATTGCATAGATGCCGCTGCCGAATACTTTTCGGCCGTCATGGCCAAACAGATCGTAAAAACCACTGGTTTCCACCAAAGAGAAATACATCTTTGTAAACTGCTCCATATCCAGTGAGAGCAGTGTGC
>JAEZIW010000055.1 GCA_023436525.1 Bacillota bacterium
ATCAACAGAGGGTTTCTTTATTCCGTAGGCGGGCTGCTTGAAATGATTAAAGGGCTTAAATTCACCCGCAAGAGCGCCGCCGCATTCGGAAGCTACGGATGGAGCGGCGAGGCTGTCGGCCAGTTGACTCAGGCGCTGAAAGATGCCGGGTTTGAGGTGGCCGAGGGAATCAAAACGCTGTGGAAGCCGGACGGTGCGGCATTGACGGAATGTATGGAATACGGAAGAAACATAGCGGGGATAAAAGAAGATGGAATCGAGAACACTTGATTTGAAGCAGTCGGTCTACACGCTGTGTACCGAGCACGCAGGGCTGGCCGATGTTTTGAAGCAGATCGGGTTTACCGACATCACAAAGCCCGGCATGCTGAACACGGCGGGACGGCTTATGACCATCCCCAAGGGTGCGGCTTTCAAGAAAATCGACATGAGCACGATAAAAGCAAAGCTTGAAGAATCCGGCTATCACATCAGCGAATAGGAGGGAGAACCATGAGTCAGGAAATCAACAACCGCGAGTACCGAAAGAAAGTGATCAAAGACCTGCTATCGCAGCTGCACGCGGGCAAAACGGTTGACGAGGTGAAATCGCAGTTTGATAAAGTGTTCGGCGGCGTTTCCGCGTCCGAGATATCCGAGGCGGAGCAGGCGCTGATATCCGAAGGGCTGCCCGTAGCCGAGGTTCAGCGGCTGTGCGATGTGCATTCGGCGGTTTTCAAAGGTTCGATAGAAGATATCCATAAGCCGTCCGAAGCATCTAAAGCGCCGGGACACCCCGCACACACGCTGATTCAGGAGAACCGCGCACTGGAAACGCTGATAGAAAAACGCGTCCGACCGCATCTTGAGGCACTGACAAACGGCGCAAGTGCAAGCACGGACGATCTGCTGGCCGATTTGAAAATGCTGACTGAAGTTCACAAGCATTATCTCAGAAAAGAAAACCTGCTGTTCCCGTATCTTGAGAAGTACGGCATCACGGCACCGCCCAAGGTGATGTGGGGCGTTGACGACGACATTCGCGCGCTGATCAAAACAGCCGCATCTGCCGCCGCCGTGTACGACGGCGATCCGCAGGCGGTTGCAGCCGCCGTTGACGAAGCGGTCACGCGAATTGAAGAGATGATATTTAAGGAAGAAAACATACTGCTGCCGATGCTGCTGGAAACGCTGACGCAGCAGGAATGGAAACGCATTGCGGATGAAAGCCACGACATCGGCTACTGCCTCATTGCCGACCCGCCCGCCTGGCACCCGACAGAGGCTGCACCGACGCAAGTCTCCGCTTATCCGGTTCAGGAGGGCGCGATCCATCTGCCCACAGGTGTGCTGTCGGTGAACGAGATCACCGCGTTGCTGGATGCATTGCCCGTTGATATCACATTTGTAGGCAAAGACGATACAGTAAAGTATTTCTCGCAGGGAGCGGAGCGCGTGTTTCCGCGCACACGGGCCATCATCGGGCGCAAGGTATCAAACTGCCATCCGCCTGCCAGTGTGCACATTGTGGAAGGCATTATTAACGACTTCAAGTCGGGTAAAAAGACGCATGAGGATTTCTGGATCCATATGGGCGAGAAATACGTCTATATCCGCTATTTCGCAGTGAGAGATACGAATGGTGAGTATCTGGGAACGCTCGAGGTCACCCAGGACATTGCACCCGTGCAGCAGATCAGCGGTGAAAAGCGGCTTGTCTCCGACCTGTAATTTGTAATAGAACATATGAAACACAGTCAGAAAGGGGTTTAATCATGAATATACTGAAAAACATTGATATGGATAAAGCGCTGGTGATGGCGGACCTCGTCACCTATCAGCCCGGCCAGATTGTGAGCCGAACACTCGTTCAGAACAAAGCTGTCAGCATCACGCTTTTCGCTTTCGACAAGGGCGAGGAGATCAGCTCGCATGAATCTCACGGCGACGCGATGGTCTACATGCTCGACGGCAGCGCCGCCATCACCGTGGGCCCCAGCGTTCACACGCTGACTTCCGGCCAGACGATTGTGATGCCGGCGGGCATCCCCCACGCTTTGGAGGCGGCAGAGCCTTTTAAAATGATGCTCGTGGTGGTGTTTCCGAGCACGAAGGATGAATAAGAGTTTTCACTGAACCGGCCTTCTAAAGGCCGGTTCTTTTTTATACATTCGTTAAATATTGTCACCGACAACCATCAATGATATTATAATAATTGACCTCTCTTGTCCCGTATTCGCAAAGCAGATAGGAGGCACCTATGAAATTTGACGATATCATAAACCGCGTGGCTTGCCGTGCCGAGACGCCGCTCGGCGTTTTCACGGCGCTCTATGAAAACGGCACCATACGCCGCGTGCTGTTCCCTGACGAAGAACCCGGCAGTTTCACCGTCTATGACGATACGCTGCCGTTTGCCGCACAAATCAGCGAATACTTTGCAGACACACGCCGCGAATTTTCTCTGCCCATGCTGATTCCGGGTACGCCGTTCCGAGAGGCTGTCTACAAAGCCGTCATCGCCATTCCGTACGGGGGTACCGCATCCTATTCGGCTGTGGCGCTTGCCGCCGGGTATCCGCTTGCCATGCGCGCCGTGGGCACCGCGATGAAGCTGAATCCGCTGCCGCTGCTGATCCCATGCCATCGCGTTATCCATAAGGGCAGCAAAGCACAGGCCTACCGCGGCGGCCTTGATATCAAGAGCTTCCTGCTCGATTTGGAATCGTCAACATGATGTAAAAATCGTTCTCAAGGAGATAACGAAATGCGCGATTTGAGTGAAATTGGTCTCTTGTTGAATCTTGAGAAGGGGGCACGTGCTTATCAGCTTGGCTCTCTTCTCTCAAAAAAGCAGAACAAAACGGCTGAAGAAGTTGAAATTGTAAAGAGCTTTAAGCATGTCCTTCGAAACGCGGTTGTTTTCACACTTGTTTGCGTCATCATCATCTCAGCAGCCATCGTTTTTTTGTTTTCCTCTGCAGAAATGAGCAGTGACGTTAAACGATACGGAACCGTTATCGAAAACAACAAGGTGAGATACGTGCAAAACACGATGCAGTATACCTCCTTGAAAGATCTTGGAATTGACCTTGAAGCCGCTAACGAGGGGGATCAGATCATTCTGTTTTTTGATCATGATGATCAAATAATCAACGCCATTCCTGAAAAGGCCGCTGACAAAGATTCGTCGACGAAAATGGCCGTTTTCTTGATTGTGTTTGTGGGGTCTGTTGTTTTTTTGACCGCCGCGACAGTGATCATGAAGCGCACATCGGGCAAAAAATGGTATGAGTGGTTGGCCTCTGATGAGGCCATTCGCGCAAGCCTGTGTCAATAAAAGCTTACGCTTTGATACTGACGCAAAACGGGTTCTAATAGCCTGAATTTGTTTATATACAGTACGGTTTTGAAACCATCAGCAAAAACAAAATATTTGTTTGGAGTCTTTCTATGAAAACGATCACACTCATGCTGCTGGCCATTTGCATGGCTTTGACTCTTATGGGCTGCGGCAACACAACAACGTTATCAGACAAAGAGATCGACACCTTGTTTGCACAGCGTCTCACCGCGCCCGAGCTGCCCCCCGGCGACAAGCCCAATGAGGCGATTTGCACCGACTACACGGATCGCGGGCTGCTGCGCATCTGCTACACAAAGCAGGCGGATGTGAAGCATAAGCTTCAGGTGCTTTGCGGCGACAGGCACATTGAATATAACCTAAAGGCCGATGGCAGCAATGAGGATTTTTCGCTGCAGTTTGGCAGCGGCGATTACACGGTGCGCATACTGCAAAACGAATCCGGCAGCAATTATGTTGAAAACGAAACCGAAACCTTCCCCGTATCGCTCAGCAGCGAAACTGTTCCCTACTTGAATTCGGTGCAAAACGTCAGATGGGATTATACCGTTCAGCCCATTAAGGATGTGCGCAAAATCATTGCGCCCGCTTTGGAAAAAGCGGCGGATGATGAGCTGTTGACCGAATGCACCCGCAGCCTTTACAGCTATATATGCGCGCATATTCAATACGACAACGACAAAGCCCAAAACATCGAGTACGATTATCTCCCCGATATTGAGCAGACCTACACCGATGAAAAGGGCATCTGCTACGATTACGCCTCGCTGTTTGGCGCGATGCTGCGCAGCATCGGAATTCCGGCTAAGCTTGTGAAGGGTTACGCAAAAGAAAACCCGGATGTTTACCACGCGTGGAACGAGGTTTATTTGGACGGCGAGTGGAAACTGATTGATACGACGCTGGACGCATCTTCGGGTGCACAGAATCAGATGTTTAAAAGCGCAGCAGACTATATGAAGGTATCAGAATACTGAGTTAAATATGCTATATAGCTTTATAAATGAAGGATGTTCAAAGTTTCGTCAGTAAACCCAAAGGCTGTTTATCGGCCTTTCAGCTGCCGACAAAGCTCCTGCGTGTCATTTCGAGCGAGCGACAACAAGTCGACTACGCAAGTGGAAAACATGACATATGGAGGGGTTACCATCAAGCTGAACGGGCAAAAAAACGGCCATTTTTCATGCCTGTTTTTCACGATCTTCGTTTACCAATACACTTCTCTTTTTTCGTTCTTATTTCGCCAAATTTCGCCCATTTTCTTATTGACGAAGAGCTTGCGTATATGCTTTAATATATTTGTTTGTTTACAAAGAGTAAACTTCAAGTTTAATATAGTGTGTTTTCAGAAATGAGGCCAAGCGCTTTGGAAATCGGAAAAAAAGTCAAAGACCTGCGCATAAGGCTGGGGCTGACTCAGGAAGACCTTGCCGACAGAGCCGAGCTTTCCAAGGGATTTATATCCCAGGTGGAAAGAGACTTGACGTCGCCCTCCATTGCGACGCTGGAGGACATTTTGGAGTGCCTTGGTACCACATTAAAGGATTTCTTTGCCGAGGTTCAGGAGCAGCAAAAAACGGTCTACAAAAAGCAGGACATGTATGTGAAAACGGATGCCGAGCAGGGCACCGAAATCGTTTGGCTGATGCCCGGCGCACAAGGCTGCTCTATGGAGCCCATTTTGCTGTCGCTTGAACCAAAGGGCAGCACGTGGCCCCACCCGCCGCACGAAGGCGACGAGTTTGGGTATGTGCTGCTGGGCACCGTCACGCTTCACCTTGGCGACAAACAAATGCGTGTGAAGCGCGGCGAGAGCTTTTTCTTCAGCCCCAAGCACACCCATTATCTTGAGAATACAAGCAGCCAAACGGCGAAAATCATCTGGGTGTCGTCCCCGCCGTCATTCTAACACTTTCCGGAGAAACCAAGTATGAAAAAGATACTCGAACTCAAAAACATCAGCAAAGACTTCGACAAGGGCGAAGTATTAAGCAATATCAATCTGTACGTTCGGCAAGGTGAGTTTTTAACGCTGCTCGGGCCCTCCGGCTGCGGCAAAACCACGTTGCTGCGCATCATCGGCGGATTCGAGACACCCGGCACCGGGCAAGTATTCTTCGACGGCAAAGACATCACCTCGCTGCCGCCGTATATGCGCCAGGTGAATACGGTTTTTCAGCATTTTGCGCTGTTTCCGCATCTGAATGTTTATGACAATATCGCCTTCGGGCTGAATATTAAAAAACTGCCCAAGGATCAAATCAAGGCCAAGATCACCGAGATTCTTGCGCTCACAAATCTATCCGGCTTTGAGAAGCGCCACATCAGCAAGCTTTCCGGCGGCGAGAAACAGCGCGTTGCCATCGCGCGTGCGCTCGTTTGCGAGCCTTCGCTGCTGCTGCTCGATGAACCGCTGGGCGCTCTCGATTTGAAGCTGCGCAAAGCAATGCAGATTGAGCTTAAAAACATGCACAAAAAGCTCGGGCTCACATTCGTATACGTCACGCACGATCAGGAAGAGGCGATGATGCTCTCAGATACCATCGTGGTTTTAAAGGACGGCGTGGTTCAGCACGTCGGCACGCCCG
The DNA here is from genome assembly GCA_023436525.1 of Bacillota bacterium. Lineage (GTDB taxonomy): Bacteria > Bacillota > Clostridia > Christensenellales > SZUA-584 > SZUA-584. Next base: position 5,932 of record JAEZIW010000055.1, read on the forward strand.
AAGACATTTACAACGAACCCAACAACGCGTTCGTCGCCGATTTTATTGGCGAAAGCAACATATTGCCGGGCCGGTATCTGCAGGACAAACGCGTCGAATTCGCGGGCGCGGCGTTTGACTGCCTCCCCCATCCGTTCTCACCGGGCGACATGGTGGATGTCGTCGTGCGCCCCGAGGATATTGAGTTTGTGAAATCCGGCGGCCAAGTCAGCGGCATCGTGACGTCTTCTGTGTTTATGGGCGTTCATTACGACATCCGCATTACCGACGACAACGGCAACGAATGGCTTGTTCAGTCGACCAAAACACCGGGCGAAGGCAACCGCGCGCACCTTTTTATAGGCGAGGATTGCATTCACCTGATGCCGAAGGAGGCCTCATGAACCGCAAGATCTACTCGGCACCCTATCTGTTCTGGGTACTGCTCTTCGTCATCGGGCCGATACTGATCACGCTGTTTTATGCGTTCGGCCAAAGCTCATTGACATTTGACAACCTTACCAAAGCGTTTTCTGGCGATTATATTAATACTTTTTTTGATTCTGTGCTGACCGCGCTGATTGTCACGCTCGTTTGCCTGCTAATCGGTTATCCGGCAGCATACATCATTTCGCGGCTCCGCGCGTCTACCGCGCGCATTATTATCATACTCATGGTAATGCCGATGTGGATGAATTTTTTGCTGCGCACCTATGCGTGGAAGGCGCTGCTCGATCCAAGCGGCATCATCAATCAGCTGTTAACCGCATTGGGTCTCCCGTCGCAGCAGCTGATCAACACACAGGGCGCGGTGATTATGGGGCTGCTTTATAACTTTCTTCCGTTTATGATACTGCCGATCTACACGGCAATACAAAAGATGGATCACTCGCTGATTGAAGCGTCAAGCGACCTTGGCGCGAACAAGTTCAAAACCTTCGGGCGCGTGATACTGCCCTTGAGCTTGCCCGGCATTATCTCGGGTATCGTGATGGTGTTTATGCCCGCCATCACCACATTTGTGGTGACCAAACTGCTCGGCGGCGGACACTATTTCATGTACGGCGATCTGATCGAATTCCAGTTCACGACGGCTCGAAACTGGGAGTTTGGCTCGGCGCTCGCGGTGGTCATGTTCCTGCTGATGATCGTCAGCATGGTGATCATGCGCCGCATCGATAAAGACGGCGAGGGGTACATGCTATGAAGCGGTTTTCGAAGCGGTTTTATGTAGGCCTCATACTGCTGTTCTTGTATCTGCCCATCATTACGCTGATCGTTTTCTCATTTAACGGCAGCAAAACAATGGCGCGGTGGAGCGGCTTTTCACTCAAATGGTACGGCGAGCTTTTTACCGATCCGATCATTCTTGATGCCATATTTGTGACGTTGAGCATTGCTTTGCTCGCATCGCTGATTTCCACCGTGATCGGGACGATGGCGGCCTTCGGCATTAACAGCATGAAAAAACACGCCAAATCATTAACGCTGAGCGGCACCTATATCCCAATGATCAATGCGGATATCGTGACAGGCGTTTCGATGCTGCTGTTGTTCATATTGCTCAGAATTCCGCGCGGATACATGACGCTGCTGATCGCGCACATCACGTTTTGCCTGCCGTATGTGGTGCTTTCGGTGCTGCCGCGTCTGAAAAGTATGGATTCCGCGCTTTACGAAGCGGCTCTTGATATGGGCGCAACGCCGCGTCAGGCGATGCTTAAGGTGGTGCTGCCGGATATTATGCCCGGTGTGATAACGGGGTTCATTCTTGCGTTCACGCTCTCGTTCGACGATTTTGTCATCAGCTTCTTCTCGACGCAGGGCACGCTCTCGAATCTGTCTGTTTATATCTATTCGATGGCGAAGCTCGGCATTAACCCGAAGATCAATGCGCTCAGCGCCATTATGTTTGTGGTGGTTGTGCTGCTGCTGATTATCATCAACAAACGCAGCCCCGATGTGCTGGCCGCACAGGGTGACACCTCGAAAAGCGGTGGATTTAAAGGCCATAAAAAGAGCAAAAGCCGCTCGGGTGCGGCTGCATAATTTTCTTAAGGAGAAACCGATGAAAAAAACTGTCCTCGTGCTAATCGCATTGATCCTCGCCCTATCAGCTTTTGTTGGCGGATGCAGCGCCACTTCGTCTTCCGGCAAAGAAAAAGTCACCATCAATGTACTGAACTGGGGTGATTACATTGAAGACTCGCTGATATCCAAATTCGAAGCTCAATACGACTGGATCAAGGTGAATTACACCACCGTTGCATCCAACGAAGAGATGTATACAATCGTAACAACCGAAGGCTCTGACTTTGATATCATCTTCCCGTCTGACTATATGGTGGAACGGCTGATCAATGAAGACAGGCTCAATACCATCAATTACGATAACATTCCCAATGCGCAGTATTTAAACGACTTCAACTTGGAGCAGTCGTACGACCCCGGCAACAAGTATTCCGTGCCTTATACATGGGGCACCGTGGGCATCTTGTACAACAAGACGCTTGTTCCCACGCCGCCGACCAGTTGGAGCGCGTTATGGGACGATCAATATGCCGGTAAAATCTATATGTATGACAGCATGAGAGATTCGATAGCCGTTGCGCTGCTTTACCTCGGATACGATATCAATACGCGTAACGATGCCCAGCTTGCGGAAGCGGTGGAAGCGCTGAAAACCCAGAAGCCCCTCGTGCAAAGCTACGGCAGCGATGAAATGCGCGACAGCATGATCAACGGCAGCGGCGCGCTGTGCGTGACGTATTCGGGCGACGCGGTGTTCTCGATGCTGGAAAGCGAGAATTTAGGCTACGCGGTGCCCGACGAAGGCTCTAACCTTTGGTTCGACTGCATGGTGATTCCCAAGACCAGCCAGCATCAGGAGGCGGCGGAAGCGTTCATCAATTTCCTGCTTGACCCTGAGGTCGCCAAGATCAACACCGAATATATTGGCTATTCCACGCCCAACAACAAGGCGCTGGAGATGGTTGACCAGTGGTATAAAGACAACAACGCATATAACCCGGCTGACGATGTGGTGAAACGGTGCACCGTGTATCACGATCTCGGAGATTTTGAATCGAAATACGCCGAGGCATGGCAGGAGGTTAAATGGTATAAACCGTGATGAAATAGAGTCCTGTGAGCCGGTCAGCTGACCGGCTCTTTTTGATATGCTTTTCCTTTTAGGAAGGCAGGTAATGCAGAGCATTTGATGAGCTATTGAAAAATAAACTCCTCATCAGCCTCCTGTCGGCGATAGCTTCGCCTGAGAAGAGAATCCATAAATGCACGACTGGAAGACGCTATAATACTCTACGTCTAACAAACAATGATGCCTTAATTCTTAATCAAGTACTCCCCCGCCTTTTACGGCCTCTGGACCAATATCCTGATTCCCTGGTCGTGCCCGCCTGCGACGTAACCACCACACTCACCATCGTGCTTTGGCCGTTTGCCAATGTGATCTTTTGTGAGGATTTTTTCGCGCCGTTGATCGTCACTTTGGAAAGCTTGTCAAACGCTTTTGCCGATACCGTGACCGCGCCTTTGTCTGCAGGCAATGTGAGCGTATAATCCGTTGCGCCTGCGCTGAACCCGGGCGACAGCGGTACACTCGTTTTAAGTGTTTTGAGGTTTGTATTCGTGGACGGCGCGCGCGTGACGGTGACCGTGTACGTCTTTTTCGCTCCCGACTGCGCTTTCACCGTGAACTTGAGCACCTTGGTTTGCCCGTTCTTGAGCGTGAGCTTTTTTGATGCCGGAGAGACCTTCGCCATCGCGTTGGATTTTTCGGCTTTGATCGTGACGCTGCTCGTGTTTTCATCGAGGTTCAGCGTGTAGTTCGTCACGTTCGCGTCAAACGGCTGGCTCAATACCCCGGCCGTGTTGGTCAGCGAGGCGAGATTATTGTCACCGGATTTTGCGCGAGTGACAGTGAACTTATAGGTCGAGCTCTTTTTACCGAGTTTAAGCTTAATCGTTACTGTTTTGCTTTTACCGTTGGCAAGGGAAACAGTGGTGCTGGAAACAGCTTTCCCGTTAATGGTCATTGATGATCCATAGTAATATTTTATCGGAGTTATTGTGACACTGGGTTCGTTTTCACCCAGATTTATTTTGTACTTGTACACCAACGGCATAAATGCGCGGGATAGCGACCCCGCAGTCAGTTGTACATTTGAAAGGTACGATTCAACGGGTATGTATTTGGCGGTGAAACTCGTATCATTGAATACCTGATATGGAAATTCTGCCAGGCTTGCATTCGTGCCGCCAACTACCCATCCGACAAACTCCCAGCCTTTATTTGTTGGTACATCAGGTGCATTAATGTACACACCGCACCCAACCGTTCTGTAATACTCCGGTTGACCATTTGCTGGGTATATGGTTATGGTATGCGTGTTATTAGGATCGAACACCGCTGTTGGATAACCGTACCAAGGGTTAGTAAAGCCGGTGTTGCCGTTAATATAATAAATCGTAAAATTCGGGCTGCAATAATCAAATACACCCAATCCGCCAATAACCGGACCTTTAATATCATAATTCAGAATTGGTGCGTTTCCTAAAAAATAAGCCTTGCTTAAGTTAGTGCAATATGAAAATGCATACTTGCCGATATTAATAACACTCGCGGGTATCGTGATGTCTTTTAACATCGTGCAATTATAAAAAGCATTTGCTTGTATTGTGGTTAAACTCGTCGGCAGATTAACACTGCGAAGCATAGTACAGCCTGCAAAAGCATTTGCGCCAATACACGTTGTCCCGTTTTGAATATCAACCCTAGCCATCTGATAACAATTTGCAAACGCTCCCGTGCTAATCATGCGTACGCTACTCGGTATAGTGACATCACCAATGTTGAGATTGTTGAAAAATGCATTTTCTCCTATAGCTGATACCAGGAAACCGTCAAGAACCGATGGTATTTTCACAGTAACACTGCTGCCATGATACCTCGTAATCGTCACCGTCCCGTCGCCGTTGTCCGCATAATCATAATCGCCCGATGTCGCGCACGGTTCCATCTGCTGAGCAGACTCATCCGCTGATTCAGCCAGCTGAATATCGCCGGGCAATTCGGGCTGTATTTCTTCTGAAGGAATCGGTATTTCTGACGGCTCTTCTGTCGACGCTTCCGATGGCAAAGGCGATTCAACCGGTGTTTCCGCTGGCTCCGGCTCCACTGTTTGTGTTGGCGCGGGGCTTTCCGCAGGCGGCTCCTCTGCGAACGACGATGGCATGTCCCACGCGAACACAGCTGCAAACAAAATCAGAGATAAGGCCAAAGCGATAAAACGTCTGCCGGAAAACTCACGCATAGATCACAAACTCCTTAAAATATTAAATAACGAATATACAATAAAAGGGGTTAGAAAATAATAACTTATTATAGCATATATTCTTATCTTTCCAAAACATTTTTTCCGTCAATGCAGACAAAAAACCGGCCATATAGACCGGCTTTCAGTTGAAGTTATGCTATGCTCTCTTTTTAGCCATCCGCATCATGGCCAGCAGATAAAACAATATTCCTGTCAAAGCAAGAAAAGCAATGCTCATTAATGGTGTCACAGAAAAATCACCTAGCTTGTACGTTACCCCCATCATGCCGTTAAACCCGTCCAGCGCCTGCTGCGGCGCACCCGCAAATGCCGTCTCCATCGGCGCGCCCATCAAAACCTGCCGGAACAGCGCCGCTGCGTGCGACGTGGGAAACACTTTAACAACAGTCTGCACCGCTTCGGGCAGCGTCCCAATCGGCAGATAAATGCCCGCAATGAAGCCAATCAGCGTGCCGACAATCGTGCTGGCTGTTGTATACGCGTTCATGCTCTTGAAAAAAGTCACAATAAAGAACATCAAAGCCGTGTTCGATAGTGTTGCAATAATAATAAGCCCCAAAACCTGTATCAATTCCCAAACGCCCGGCAGCTGCCCCCCGTTCGCCAGCACATAGATTTCCGACAGCACCAGCGCAACCGCGCTCATGACAACACCAATGATCACCACGCTTATGAGGTAACCGCCCGATATGCTGCTTCTTTTGATCGGTGCCGAGTAAAAATCCTTTGCGATTTTCTTTGATTTATCCTCTACCATAATGCCAAATGCCCCAAGAGTTGTGGTGACCGATGTCACCGCGAGCAGGCCCGATATCAGCCAGCTGTCCATCAAAAAGCG
>JAEZIW010000165.1 GCA_023436525.1 Bacillota bacterium
GGTCATCAAGCTCTATCTGCAAAAGGAAGATTTCAAGGTGACACTGGCTTACGACGGGCAGGCGGGTATCGACGCTTTTGAACGCAGCACACCCGCGCTTGTGGTGCTCGACATTATGATGCCGCGCAAAGACGGCTGGGAAGTTTTAAAGGCGATTCGAAAATCCAGCACGGTACCGGTCATCATGCTCACCGCCAAGGGGGAGACGTTCGATAAGGTTCTGGGCCTCGAGCTCGGCGCGGATGATTATATCGTCAAGCCGTTCGACCCCAAAGAGTTTATCGCGCGCGTCAAGGCGGTGACAAGGCGTGCGGGTATGCAGGAGGAAGAAAACAAACAGATCACGTACGAAGGCCTTGTGATCGATATATCCAACTATACCGTGAACTATAAGGGCGCGGTAGTGGAAATGCCGCCCAAGGAAATCGAGCTGCTGTTTTTCCTCGCCTCGCACCCGAACAAGGTGTACACGCGCGAGCAGCTGCTGCAGCAGGTGTGGGATTTTGAGTTCTTCGGCGATTCGCGCACGGTCGACGTGCATATCAAACGTCTGCGCAAAAAGCTCTATGATCAGGGCGAAAACTGGGAAATCAAGACGGTCTGGGGCGTCGGCTATAAGTTTGAGGTCAGATAATGTCTAAATCATTGTTTGGCCGCATGCTTGTTGTTTATCTGCTGATTATATTCATCGCGTTTGCGCTGCTTGGGGGCATCTTTTTTGAGACGCTGAAAAGCCAGTTTTTTAATTCGCAGATGGACGTGATGGAATACAATGCGCAAATCATTAACGACTGGTACACGAAATTATATTACAACGAAATCACAATAGAGGAGTTTGAAAAACAACTGCAGGATAAGGCTGCCGCCGATCATACGGTGATATGGCTGCTGGATCCGTTCGGCGGTTTTTATTACGTTGCCGACCCGCAAGGGCAGAGCACCATTAACGTAACGAATTCCGAGACCTTCAACTATTCATCGAACGCCATGCAAGATACAATTATCAGGTATACGCCAAAGGTAACCGGTTCCTTTAAAGATGCGGTTATGACGGTGGAAATTCCCTTGAAGATTGGCGACACCATCATTGGGGCCATCGTGACGCATAAAGCGGTTAAGGATGTCGGCAGCGGCATTAATGCGCTTTTCATGCAGGTTTTTGTCCCGTTGCTCATTTCCGTGGCGTTTGCGGCGATACTTGTGTTTGTTCTGTCAAGGTATATCGTTCGCCCCATCAGGGATATTTCATACGCGGCGGGCGAGCTTTCCCGCGGGAACTTTGACTGGCGCGTTAAGCCCAAAACGCAGGACGAAATCGGCGAGCTGGCGGAATCGTTCAACAAAATGGCGGAGGAACTAAAAATTCAGGACAGCCTGCGCAATTCGTTTGTGGCCAACGTTTCTCATGAGCTAAGAACGCCGCTGGCCTCGGTGCAGGGCTTTATTCAGGGCATGCTGGATCGTGCCATTGAGGAAGAGGATCGGGACAAATACCTGCAGATTGTGCTGGGTGAAACAAAGCGCATGAATGCGCTAATCACCGATTTGCTGAGCCTCGCAAAAATTGAATCCGGCAAGTTCCCGATTGAATACAGCGAGTTTGATATCTGTGAGCTGATTCGGCGCAGTGTGTTAACCTTTGAGCAGCGCATTGAAGAAAAACAGATCGAGGTGAACATTCAGCTGGGCGAAAGCAAGCTTTTCGTCTGGGCAGATGAAGACCGTATTTCACAGGTGATCACCAACCTGATAGACAACGCCGTTAAATTCACGCCGCCCGGCGGGGAACTGAAGGTTTGGACGCAAGTGGCCGGCAATAAGGTGTTTGTTAGCATTGCGGATACCGGCGAAGGCATACCGGTGGAAGATCAGCCGTATGTGTTTGAACGCTTCTTCAAGGTGGATAAGTCGCACAGCCAAAGCAAGCCGGGTACAGGCATCGGCCTTTCTATCGTCAAGCGGATCATCTCTCAGCATGGGGAAAAGATCACGCTGCAATCGGTGCCGGGCAAGGGAACAACGTTTACGTTCTCGCTGACACGGACCTTTGAAGGCAGGGAAATAAAGTAACGTATTGTTCACCGCTTGTTTGCACTTTGTTAAAAAAGCGGTGTATATAATAACATCCATACAGCAATAATGTTCCTAGGAGGTTATCAAAATGAATGATGAATCAAAACCCCAGGGCGGTGAAGAGACCCCCCAGGGCTGGGATGATGAGAAACGCGGTTTTGAGCAGCCGCCTGCACAAACAGGATACGGGTATTACGGACAGCCGAATCAAAACTGGGGACAGACTTGGCAGCAGCCCGTTTACACGGGAGCGCCTGTCAACAAGCCGGTCAAACCTAAGAAGTCAAAGGGAGCTCTGATTGCTCTGTTTATCGTTTTATGTTTGGTTGGTGGTGTGGCTGCGGGCACCTTCCTCGTTGCGCCGAACATGGGCAATATCATCGGGGGAAAGCCGGGCGGCCTTGCCATGCTGCCGCAGCAGAGTGAACCCGCTTTGCCCTCGGAAGGCAGCGCAGATACGGCTGAGGCGCCGCAGATCGGCGGTGCTGCTCCTGATATCGACCCAACAACAACGAGCCCGATTGTGCAGATTGCCAAGGAAGTGAGCCCGTCCATTGTGGGCATTGCGGTCAGTGTCAATCAGCCCATGCTGGGAAAGCAGGGTGCAACGCAGGAGCAAAGCGGCTACGGCACAGGCATCATCGTGACACAGGACGGCTATATCGCCACGAACAACCATGTGGTGGAGGGGGGCGATTCCGTGAAGGTGATGCTGCACGACGGCAAAGAATATGCGGCCACCGTTGTCGGCAGAGACAAGACGACGGATCTTGCGGTGATCAAAATTGAAGCGAGCGGGCTGACTCCCGCGGCGCTTGGCGACTCGGATAAGCTGGAAGTGGGCGAGGCAGTGGTAGCCATCGGCAATCCGCTGGGTGAAACGCTCGCGGGCAGTGTGACCTCGGGCATCGTGAGCGCACTCAAACGCAACATATCCACCAGCGGATACAGTCAGGAATACGTTCAGACCGATGCGGCCATTAACCCGGGCAACAGCGGCGGCGCGCTTGTTAACATGAAGGGCCAAGTCATCGGCATCAACACGCTCAAAACGTATATGGCGGGATATGATGATTACGGTGTACCGATCGGCACGGAGGGTATCGGGTTTGCGATTCCGATTAACCACGCAAAACCGATCATTGAGCAGCTGATTTCCAGCGGCAGCGTTCAGCGTCCCGGCATCGGTATTTCCTGCTTCGTTGACGAAACCAATCAAATGAACCCGGCCGGTTCGCCCGCCGGGGTAACGGTGGCGAATGTGACGGAGAACGGCCCGGCTGCCAAAGCAGGCCTTCAGGCCGGCGATATCATCACCGCGATTGACGGCACGGCGGTGGATTCGGTGGAAGCGCTGACAACGCTGCTGAAGAGTCACGCCATCAATGAAAAAACGGTTCTGACCGTGTGGCGCGGCGGAGAGGAATACAAGGCTGAAGTCACCGTCGGTGATCTTAACAATATGGAATAAACCACACAATGCTAACAAAAAAGCAGTCGGTGCAAATTTGCCGGCTGCTTTCTTTGTCCCCGTTTTTTGTGCTTTTTTGGGGCCGGAGCGTCAGATAATACGGCGCGTTACAGATCCGTGTTATTGCTTTGGCAGCTTTCGCATTCGTCGCGCTTCACCGATTTGTTTTCGCTGTTCATGATGTCATTTGTGCTTTGGGTCATTCGCATTTTTCGCGCTTTTCTGTTTTTCATTACCGTCACCTCCGCTCATTATATTGCCCCAAAGATGCCGCCGCTATCACATGAATGAAATTGGCTGATTGATAAAACCGCCGCTTTTACTCATTAAAAAAATCAAAACTAGCGAGAAAAACTCGTTTTTTTTTAAAAGATATATGTTATTATATTAAAAATACAAATATGACAGCACATATGAGAAACGGGTGAAACAGATGCATGATTTTTTAAGCTTTTGTCTGGTCGGCGAAAATATTTCGCATTCATATTCACCGCATATTTACAATACGATTTTTGACGAAATTAAATCAAACGCCGTCTATTTTCCTTTCCCCGTTCCGGATAAAAACAAGTTTTTATCCGCGCTGCCGATACTGCGTGCCGAGTTTGCCGGGTTTAACACAACCGCACCATATCGGCTTGATATCATGCCGCATCTGGATAAAATCGATTTATCAGCCAAAAAGGCGGGTACGGCCAACACGATAGCGGTGCGCGGCGAGCAGCTTATCGGCTACAATACGGAGATTGACGGTTTCATGAGAAGCCTGATCGGTTTTGCGGGTGATCTGCACGATAAGGATGTGCTGATCATTGGGGCGGGCGGCGTTGCGCGCGCGGTTGCCAGTGTGTTGCTGGATAAAGGCGCTTTTTTAACGCTGCTGTCGCGCAGCGAGGTGCACGCGGCAGAACTGATGGAAAGCCTGAAAAAGAGATATCACAGAAACAGGATCAAGACCGTAAAAGGCTTGTCTGACGATGATGAATTTTATGCTGCATTCAACACCGCCAGAGTGGATATTGCGGGCAGCGCTTCCGAGGTATCCATCCATCCGCATACTTACGAAAGCTTCAAGCTGGCTTACGATACGTCGTATGTGCCGACGGAATTCTTGAAAAAGGCGCAGAGCTTCGGTGCCAAAACAAAGAACGGCCTTGATATGCTTTTCTTTCAGGCCGTCATGTCGGTGAATATTTGGCTCGGGCAGGGCATGGAGCGCAGCGCCATTGAAAACGCTCACCGCAAAGTGATGGCATACTATCCGCAATAGATTTGTCTGATGCCTTCGTTAATCACCAAATACGGTTTTCAAAGTATGCCCGTCCGACAGAAACAATATATCGCCGGAAATATCGGTGCGCAGAGTATCGATGCCATATTTGTCAAGAAGCTTAAGCGTTTCCTTGTGCGGATGGCCATAGTCGTTATCTTTGCCGCAGCTGATCACAGCAAAATCGGGAGAGACTGCTCTCAGGAAATCCTCTGACGTACCGGTATGAGACCCATGATGCCCCACTTTTAACACATCGGCATCAATAAAGTATCCCGCTTCCATAGCCTCTTCTTCCGCCCGTTTTTCGGCATCGCCGGTAAACAAGAACTCGGTGTCAATATAATCAACCATCAGTATAACGCTTTCGTTGTTTGCGTCTATATCGGCGTTTTTATCCGGCGATATGATCGTGCAGGCCGCGGGCCCGAGACTGAATGTTTGACCGGCAAAGGCAATGGTCAGCGGTATGCCGCGTTCTTGAATTGCGGCTTTTAATTCGCGGTATGTTTTTGAATCGCTTGTCATATCCGGCATGTATACGCTGCCGACTTCGTAATTCTCTATAATTTGCTTCATGCCGCCGATATGGTCGGCATGAGGGTGCGTGGCAACCAGCACATCAATTTGTGTGATGCCGCGCTCATCAAGCTCTTCTTTAATGGCGGCAGCATCCTTTTGCTCGCCCGCATCAATCAGCATCACATCGTCTGAGCCGAATGCAATTAAAATACTGTCTGCTTGCCCCACATCAATAACCATAACGCTCATTTCTGCACCGGCAGCTTCATTCGATGCAGCAGGGGCTTGAGCGGTGTCCGACGCGTCGGCGAAAAAAGCTATATACAGAGCAAAACAAACCGCCAAAATGACGGTCAGTATAAACAGCATCCGATTAAGCTGACGGTTCCTGGAGACTGCGCGTTTTTTCGGCAAAGAAAGCACCTCGTTTCAATGATATCATTAATTCTAGCGGCCGGGAAAAGCAAATGTCAATACCTTTAGTTTGTATATTCTTTCATTACTCTATGGTTAAAAGAATGAATATCGCAAAGTTTATGCATAATTGATGTTGTGCTTAAAATGCAAATGATGTATAATTTCTTGGCTGGAATTTTGACACGGCTTGTAAAGCCGCAAAAAAGTTGAAGGAGAAGTGTAGATGTCAAAAAAGTATGTGTATCTTTTTAGCGAAGGCAATGCCTCAATGAAAAATCTCTTGGGTGGAAAAGGCGCCAATCTGGCAGAGATGACGGGGCTGGGGTTGCCGGTTCCTCAGGGTTTCACAGTCTCAACCGAAGCGTGCACCCGTTACTATGAAGACTGCAAGACCGTTGCGGATGACATTGTCAAACAGATATTTGACGGTGTTGTAAAGATGGAAGAGATCAACAATAAGAAATTCGGTGATCCCGAGAACCCGCTTCTGGTATCCGTTCGTTCGGGCGCAAGAGCATCTATGCCGGGCATGATGGACACGATTTTAAACCTTGGTCTTAATGACGTGGCTGTGGAAGGCCTTGCCAAGCTGACGCAGAATGAGCGTTTTGCGTATGACAGCTACAGACGTTTCATCCAGATGTTCTCTGACGTTGTGATGAACGTTGCCAAAGCAAAATTTGAAGATATTCTCGACGAAGTCAAGGAAGAAAACGGCGCAAAGCAAGATACCGACTTGACGGCAGAGAACTTAAAAACCGTTGTGCAAAGATATAAAGCCCTGTATCTCAAAGAGATGGGCAGCGAGTTCCCGCAGGATCCCAAGGTTCAGCTGATGGAAGCCATCAAAGCGGTTTTCCGTTCGTGGGACAACCCGCGTGCCATCGTATACCGCCGCATGAACGACATCCCGGGCGACTGGGGCACAGCCGTTAACGTGCAGGCGATGGTATTCGGCAACATGGGCAACGATTCGGGCACAGGCGTGGCCTTCACCCGCAATCCCTCAACCGGCGAGAAGAAGCTGTACGGCGAATTCCTGATGAACGCGCAGGGCGAAGACGTTGTGGCCGGTATCCGCACTCCGAAGGCAATTTCCGAGCTTAACGACACGATGCCCGATGTGTATGCGCAGTTCACCAAAATCGCGCAGACGCTGGAAGACCACTACAGAGACATGCAGGACATGGAGTTTACCATTGAAAAGGGCAAGCTTTTCATGCTGCAGACCAGAAACGGCAAGCGTACCGCCGCTGCGGCGCTGAAAATTGCTGTGGACCTTGTGGCGGAAGGCAAGCTTTCAAAGCAGGAAGCGCTGCTGAAAGTTGAACCCAAGCAGCTCGACGCTCTGCTCCATCCCACATTCGACCCCAAAGCCATTAAAAACGCCAAAGCGATCGCCAAGGGCCTTGCGGCATCTCCGGGCGCTGCCTGCGGAAAGATTTACTTTACCGCTGAAGAAGCCAAGGAAGCTGCGGAAGCGGGCAACGACGTTGTGCTTGTTCGCCTTGAGACATCGCCGGAGGATATCGAAGGTATGTACGCAGCCAAGGGCATACTGACGGCCAGAGGCGGCATGACGTCTCACGCGGCTGTGGTTGCCAGAGGCATGGGCACCTGCTGCGTATCGGGCTGCGGCGACATTATGATTTCCGAAAGCGCGAAGACGATGACAGTGGCCGGCGTTGTGTATAAAGAAGGCGATTATATTTCGCTCGACGGTTCCACGGGTATGGTTTACGGCGAGCAGGTTGCAACGCTCGAAGCCGAGCTGACCGGCGACTTTGGAACCATTATGGAATGGGCTGACGAAGTGAGAACGCTCAAAGTTAGAACCAATGCGGATACGCCTAACGACGCGATTCAGGCCATCCGTTTCGGCGCAGAAGGCATTGGCCTTTGCCGCACCGAGCACATGTTCTTTGACGAAGCCAGACTTCCCGCTGTGCGTGAAATGATCGTTTCAAAAACAGTGGATCAGCGTGTGCGTGCGCTTAATAAGCTGCTGCCCATGCAGAAGAAGGATTTCAAGGGCATTTATGAGGCAATGGGCGAGCTGCCTGTTACCATCCGCCTGCTGGATCCGCCGCTGCACGAGTTCCTGCCCACAGATGATGGCGACGTCAAAAAACTCGCCAAGGAAATGATTATTCCGGTGGAAGAGCTGCTGCTGACAATATCGAACCTGCATGAGTTCAACCCGATGCTCGGACACAGAGGCTGCCGTTTGGCCGTCACATATCCGGAAATCGCCGAAATGCAGGCGCGTGCCATCATGGAAGCCGCTATCGAAGTGGCTCAGGAAACAGGCAAGAAAATCAAGCCCGAGATCATGATTCCGCTGGTCGGCGAAATCAAAGAGCTCAAATATGTGAAGGACGTTGTCGTCAAGACATGCGAAGAGGTTATCTGCGAAAAAGGCGTGAAGATCGACTACATGGTCGGCACGATGATCGAAGTACCGCGCGCGGCGCTGACAGCCGACGAAATCGCTGAGGAAGCGGAATTTTTCTCGTTCGGCACCAACGACTTAACACAGATGACATTCGGCTTCTCGCGTGACGACGCGGGCAAGTTCCTCGACGATTACTACAGCAAGAAGATATACGAATCCGATCCGTTCGCGAAGGTTGATCAAAAGGGCGTCGGCAAGCTGATGAAGATGGCAGCTGAGCTCGGCAGAAAAACCCGCCCGAACATCAAGC
>JAEZIW010000021.1 GCA_023436525.1 Bacillota bacterium
CCACACAGACACTTGCGCGGCGCCTGGTGACTGCCACGGGCGCAACGTTGAAGGAAATCAGCATTGTGGATGCGGCCAAAGCGCATCTGGAGGATTTGGGACACGACGGCCAGGCGGATGTGACTTATGAAAACGCGCAGGCACGTGAACGCACACAGGTGCTGATGGATCTCGCAAATCAATACGGCGGTATCGTGGTGGGTACGGGCGATTTATCTGAGCTGGCGCTTGGCTTTTGTACGTACGCGGGAGACCAGATATCGATGTACGGCGTGAATGCGGGCGTGGCCAAAACGCTGATCAGAGAGATTGTGCTGTTTGTTTCACGCAATGACGCGGTTTTGGGGCCTATCGCGCGTGAGATTGTGGCCATTCCGCCGTCGCCGGAGCTGCTGCCACCCGAAATGGGCAGCGATCGTCAGGACACGCAAAAGCAAATCGGGCCATACGAACTGAACGACTTTTTCATGTATTATATGCTGCGCTTTCAGATGGCACCCAAAAAGATACTGCTGCTTGCGGTGCACGCGTTTGACGAATACAGCCCGCAGCAGATCAAAGAACAGCTGAAGAAATTCTACAGACGGTTTATCTCCTCACAGTTTAAGCGCTCGTGTATGCCGGACGGCCCCAAGGTGGGCAGCGTGTCACTTTCGCCGCGCGGTGATTGGCGCATGCCGTCGGACGCAGAGGCCGATATGTGGATTGCAGAACTTGATGACGAGAAAGGATGCCTCGATGTATTTTGACATAACGAAGAAAAACGGCAAACTGACCATTGATAATTTAAGATGTGATTGCGCGCTCGATCACAATATACCGCATATGGACATCTATATTCGATCGGGGCTGATCGATACCGTGGCCGACTGCATAAAAGAAAGCGATTTGGGACAAAACGTGCTGCTTGTGGCCGACAAAACCACGTATGCCGTGGCCGGGCAGCGGGTGGAAAACAACTTAAAAGCAGCAGGCTTTAATTGCCGTGTTTGCTTGCTGCCGGGTGAACATATTGAGCCGACGCTGGAAATGGCAGATTTGATTAAAGCAAACGTTGATGATCAAACGGACTTTCTTCTCTCTGTGGGGTCCGGCGTGGTGACAGACCTGACGCGCTACAGCGCTTTTCACACCGAAAAGCTGTTCGCGGCGTTCGGAACGGCGGCTTCGATGGACGGCTACACATCCATCACATCGTCGATGATGATTGACAACATGAAGATCAGCAAATACGGAAAAGCGGCCCGGTTGATTATGTTTGACCCGGCTGTGCTGGCCACGGCACCGCCGCTGATGCAAGCATCGGGTGTGGGCGATGTTCTGGCTAAATACGGGGTGATTGTGGACTGGAAGCTCGGCAGCGCTGTCACCGGCGAGGTTTTTTGCCCGCTGTGCGAACAATTGCTGCTGATGGGGCTGCAAAAATGTTCGGATAACATGGAAGAGATTATTGCCCGCAGCGAAAAAGGCATGGAAGCTTTGATCGAATCGCTGATACTCGCGGGGCTGACGGTGCTGATTGTTAAAAACACGCGTCCGGTCGCGTCGGTGGAGCATAACATGGCGCATTATTGGGATATGATGGTCGTGGCGTGCGGCGGAAATCCCGTTCCGTCACATGGTATTTGCGTCGGTATCGGGTTTATCTATTGTTTACTGTATCACGATATGCTCAAAAAAGCGGATGTTAAAAAGATAGATAAAGACGCTGTCAAAGCGAGACGTATGACAAAACAGCAAAAGAAGGATTATATCTGCGGCTGCTATCCGCCGGGTGCCGGTGAAGAAATCATGGAAGCCAACAGCGATTGGTATGTTGATTGGGACGAGCAACAGCGGCGTATGGACGCGTTGATCAATTATCACAGCCAATATGTGAAGGACACGGCCATATTGCCGAATGTGAAAGACATGATTTCGTACTTTGAGCGCTTGGGTGCGCCGACCAGCGCCACCAAGGCGGGTATATCTGTTGAACGGCTGAAAAACGCGTTGATTTGCACCAAAGATTTTCGGCTGCGGTATTCGATTGCACAGGCGCTCGGGGAACTGGGGCTGCTGGACGAATGCGCGGACAAGGTGCTGGAGATGGAGAGCAGTTTATAAAAAGATCAATGGTATGTTGTTTTAAGCCTTCTCCTAGAGGAGAAGGTGGTGCGAAGCACCGGATGAGGTGTTAATTAAATAGCTGCAAAAAGAACACCTCATTAGTCGCCTGACGGCGACAGCTTCTCCTCAAGGAGAAGCCTTTAAAACCGGATATTTTGTAATTAAAAACCCCGCCGAGGCGGGGTTTCGTTAGTTCTGAGACTATTGAACCTCTTTGTAGTAAACGGAGAGCATCATTTCAAGTGTTTTCGCTTCATCGTGCTTAATAACGCTGGCTCCTTTTATACTGGTAATATCGCCCGGTACAGCGAGCTGCTGTATGTTATCGATATCCATATTGTTGAGAATCTTCGCAAATGCGAGAGCCTGGTCCAAATTAAGATCCGTCTTTCCGTAGGCGTTTAACTTATCCCAAAGCTTTGTCATGGCTTCAACCGCGCCCATATCCTTGATTTTTTTGGCCAGCTGAAGCATGAAATACCGTTGATGCGTGGCACGGCCGATGTCTCCTCCCGGGGTATTATGACGATCGCGCAGGTATAATTGCGCTTTGTCACCCTTCAACTTGACGACTTTTCCTTTGCTGCCGACATCGGGTATTGTGGTATCCAGCTTGACGTCCACGCCGCCCACAGCATCGGCAATCTTTCCAATCGAATCCATGTCTATGCTGGCGTAGAAAGAAATGGGGATATTCAAAGAAAAATCAAGCGGTGTATCGAGCTCAATCTTGCGTTCAAAGAAGTTTTGAATGCAAGCTTTGGCATTTGAAGCGCCGTATTTGGTTGGGCCGCCGCCGAACAGGTAAGCGGTGATTATTCTGTTTTTTGTCATTTCCGTGATTTTACCGGTCTTGGTATCTATTTTTGATATATCCGTCCATGTATCGCGCTGAATTGATATCAAAGTTGCATTTTTCGCAACGGTGTCCACTGCGCAGACGATCATCATATCACTGTGGTTGCCGACCTCGCGCTCTGTGGTGGTATCAACCCCAAGAAACAAAATATTAACCATGTTTTCGTTTCTCTTATAGCTTTTGCCGTTGTAAGTAATGATGTCCGGTGAGGGCTGCTGCGTTTGAACGCCGCTTACTTCCGGATAGATATCGACAGCCTGAGTGGGTTTTGTCGTATCTACAAACAATGATGTGTAATCATTGCTGGTGAGCTGACCGTAAATAACGATACCGACCACAACGAGCCCCACCACCAATGCGCCGAGTGCGATGAGCATGATTTTCAGCTGCTTGCTGTTCTTGTTGGCCGATTTTCGGCCCCTGGCGTTTGTTTTTTGGGCGCCGCCAGCAGCGCCGTATCCTCTGACTTTCAATGGAAATTCTCCTTATCGCTTAGTTTTCCACCACCATGCGATATATAACTGATTAATAATTGTTGTAATAATCGCCCTTGCGGTAGTCGTAGACTGTGCCGTTGGCGTAATACTCCACATTGTCGAGCGACATGCCGGTGCCGATGGCCACACAGGAAATCGCGTCTTCGGCGACATAACAGGGAATGCCTGTTTTTTCGCTGAGCAAGCGGTCAAGGCCGTATAACAGCGCGCCGCCGCCTGTCATGCAGATGCCGTTCTCGGCGATATCCGACGAAAGCTCCGGCGGAATGCGTTCCAGCACACCGTGCAGCGTTTCCATCATCGCGTTAAGCGGCTCTTCCAGCGCCTCAATCGTTTCGTTGGAGCTGATGGTGACCACCTTGGGCAACCCGGAAATCAGGTTTCGCCCAGCCACTTCCATAAAAATCTGCTCTTTGCGCGGGAAAGCGGAACCGATGTTGATTTTGATTTCTTCGGCGGTGCGCTCACCAATCAGCATATTGTGCTTTTTCTTCATGTATCTGACGATCGCTTCGTCAAACTTGTCGCCCGCAACTTTCACGGAATCACTGATAACGATGCCGCCGAGCGAAATCACGGCGATATCCGTCGTGCCGCCGCCAATATCCATCACCATGTTGCCAAACGGCGCGGAAATATCAATGCCGGCACCAATAGCGGCTGCCATCGGCTCTTCAATAAGTCCCGTGTGGCGTGCGCCAGCTTCTTCTGTTGCCTCAATAACACTGCGTCGTTCCACTTCGGTAACCCCCGAGGGAACGCAGACGATAACACGCGGTTTAAAAAACAGCTTGCGGCCGATAACCTTGCGCAGGAAATAGCGCAGCATTCTTTCGGTGTCGTGGAAGTTGGAAATCACGCCGTTGCGAAGCGGCCTTACCGCGACGATGTTGCCGGGTGTTCTGCCAAGCATAATGCGCGCTTCCTCACCGATTGCAATGATCTCGCCTGTGGTGCGGTTTACGGCGACCACCGAAGGCTCACGCAGCACAATCCCCTTGCCTTTAACATAAACGAGTACGCTTGCTGTCCCAAGGTCAATGCCGATGTCGTTGAATTCAAACAAGCCCATCTATTCAAAACCCCTTTAAAAAGTTATTTGCCACCACATATACAGATAGATTATACTATAATACAACTATCGACTTTTTTCAACCTGCATTATTCATGTAAAAAACGAGGGGATTCACGATACCGTATGCTCTTTGAGGCCGGATATCAAACACAGCAGATCGTCCAGCGTATTCAACCGAACGGCCGCTTCACGCAGTTTGGCTGCACCGCTCATGCCTTTAAAGTACCAGGCGGCATGCTTGCGAATCTGCTTCATTGCAACGCGTTCCCCTTTATCTATGCAGGCCAGCCGCGCCTGCTTCACCAACGCGTCAATCTTTTCATCGGCAGATGCCGGCGCTGATTCTGTGCCGTATCGCAAAAGCTGTCTGATCTCTCTGAATAGAAACGGATTGCCAATGGCACCGCGTGCCACCATCACCGCATCACAGCCGGTCAGCTCAAGCATACGCAATGCGTCTTGAGCACAGAAAATATCGCCGTTGCCGATAACGGGGATGCTCACAGCGCGCTTCACTTGGGCGATAATGCTCATGTCGGCTTGTCCGCTGTAGAATTGGCTGCGTGTGCGGCCGTGAACGGCAGCGGCAGCCGCGCCGGATTGCTCGGCCATACGCGCGAAATCCACCGCGTTTACACTTTGATCGTCCCAGCCTTTTCGGAATTTGACGGTGACGGGTTTTTTAGAGACGCTGACGGCGGCTTTAATAAGAGATGAAGCCAGTGCCGGAGTTTTCATTAAAGCGCAGCCCTCGCCGTTGGAAGTAATTTTGGGGGCGGGGCAGCCCATGTTGATATCAAACAGAGCGATACGATCAAAGTATCGCTCCTGCAGAGAGTCTATGCTGGCCTTCAGCGCATCCGCATCGCTTGCGAACAGCTGAACACCGATGGTTTTTTCATTCTCCGCGAAGGAGAGCAGCGAGGCTGTTTTGGCGCTGCCGTATTTTAAGCCTTTGGCGCTCACCATTTCCGTGTAGGTAAAATCTGCACCCTGTTCCACCGCGATATGCCGAAACGCCGCATCCGTGACGCCGGCCATGGGCGCGAGATAAGCTTTGCTTTGCATCAGTCTTCAATAATCTCCTCGGGGTTCACCGGCGTGGGCGACGGCGTGGGCGACGGTGTGGCCGTTGCAGATGGCGGCGGTGTGGGAGACGGCTGCGGCAGCATTTCAACAAGCTTCATTGATACGATGCGCCAGCTGTCTTCATACCGCGTGACAGAAACATCATAGATGCCGTTATCCCACAATGGCGCAGAGGTTGGTGCGGCTTCGCCCTTTTCGTCGGCAAACAGCTCGGCTTTAATATCCGTAACTTTTTCGGTGACGCGAAGGGTGACAGTTCCTTGCCATGGCAGCACCAGGGCAAAGCCGATATCAGATTTATAATCGTAGTCGGAGACATCAAACGACTTGTATGCTGAAGAATTGAGCAATGTATCCTGCTCTAAGAAATTCTTTGAAAACACTTTGGACAGCAAGGAAGGATCATCGTCTTTGATCACCACATCAGCGCGTGTTTGAAGCCCGTCTTTCACCATTGTTTGTATGGTCATATAATCCATAGCTGCAAAGAACGACAGCACAACAAGACCCACAACGAGGCCGCAAATGAGCAGTCTGGTTAAAAAAAACCATAGGAACCGAAGCACAACACGAACCGATGGCGACAAATGTATCACTCCTTTTCAGCGTCCATCATACCATAATTGCGTTTTATCCACAATACGCACGCGATAATGAATAAAACCGGTAAACGAAAAACATCCGGACGAGGATTATCGCCCGGATGCCTTTAAAAAATATATATAAGAGCGAAACGCTCGTTATACACTATTCTTTGGGCTTCATAGTGGGGAATAGTATCACATCGCGAATCGAATAGCTGTCTGTCAACAGCATCACCATGCGGTCGATACCGATACCCATGCCGCCCGTGGGCGCAAGGCCGTATTCGAGCGCGTTCAAATAATCCTCGTCCATCATGTGCGCTTCCGCATCACCCGCGGCGCGCTGCTGCGCCTGAGCCATGAACCGTGCGCGTTGATCATCAGGGTCGTTCAGCTCAGAAAAGGCATTGGCCAGTTCCCGGCCGGTGATGAACAGCTCAAAGCGTTCGGTCAGCCACGGTGCATTCGGGTCTTTCTTGGCCAGCGGCGACGCTTCAACGGGGTAACCGTAAATAAATGTGGGTTCAATGAGCCGCTCTTCTACAAACGCATCAAACGCGGCATACAACAGCTCCCCGCGCGACTGCGGCTTTTCAACGTTCAGCCCAAGGCCTTTGGCAATGTCACGTGCCTGCTCATCAGTGCAGTCAGAAAAATCGGCGCCGGTGTACTGCTTAACGGCATCAAGCATGGAGAGCCTGCGCCATGGCGGCGTCAAATCGACTTTAGACCCCTGATATTCAACTTCTCCTGTTCCATACAGCTTTTGCGCACACGCATAAAACAGGTTTTCACAGAGCACCATCATGTCGTCAACATTGGCATACGCTTGATAAAGCTCAACCGATGTGAATTCGGGGTTGTGCTTGATCGACATACCTTCGTTGCGGAAGATTCGGCCGATTTCATAGACCTTTTCAAAACCGCCGACGATTAGACGCTTCAAATGCAGCTCGGTTGCAATACGCAGATACATATCGATATCAAGCGTGTTATGATGCGTGAGGAAAGGACGCGCTGCAGCGCCGCCCGCTTCTCCCATGAGAATCGGCGTTTCAACTTCAATATAACCAACATTATCAAGATACTCGCGAATGGTTTTGATGATCAGCGAGCGTGCGAGGAATGTTTTCTTAACTTCTGGATTCACAATCAAATCAACATAGCGCTGACGGTAACGCAGATCGGTATCCTTAAGCCCGTGAAATTTCTCGGGCAGCGGGAGCAGCGATTTTGAAAGCAGCTCAATCGCTGTGGCTTTCACAGAAACTTCGCCCGCATTGGTTTTGAACACCTCACCGGTTACACCGACGATATCGCCGATATCAAGCTTTTTAAAAGCCGCATACGGCTCTTCGCCGAGCACATCGCGGCGAACGTAAAGCTGAATCTGCCCGTCCATGTCCTGTACATGCGAAAAACTCGCTTTGCCCATAATGCGTTTGCTCATCAAGCGGCCCGCAATACGTACCGGCTGTCCTTCCAGCGCTTCAAAGCTTCCGATAATGTCGTTCGAAGAATGCGTTTTATCAAAACGCGTAATAACAAAAGGATCTTGTCCGGCGTTTCGAAGCTCGTCCAGCTTTTCTCTTCTGACGCGGAGAACCTCACTGAGCGTCTCCTGTGACTGCTGATTTAAGTTTTCCTCCATTGTCCCTGCCCTTATCTGAATATATCGACGACCTTGAATGTTGCGATGCCGCCCGGCGTGGTCACCTCGGCCAGCTCGCCCACCTTCTTGCCGATCAGCGCCGCACCGACCGGAGACTCGTTGGAAATTCGTTTTTTATCGGCATCGGCTTCTGCCGACCCGACGATTGAATACACTTCTTCTTCATTGAATTCGAGGTCAAGTATGCGCACTGTGGTGCCGATGCCCACGCTAGATAAATCTATTTCATTGTCTTCAACGACGATGGCATTGCGCAGCAGCTTTTCGAGCTGCGCGATTTCTGTTTCCACACGAGCCTGCTCGTTCTTGGCTTCGTCATATTCTGCGTTTTCCGAGAGATCGCCAAAAGCACGAGCCTCCTTGATTTGCTCAGAAATCTGGCCTCGTTTGACGGTTTTTAAATAATCAAGCTTTTCCTGCTTTTCCTTCAGTCCGTCTTTTGTAAGAATCACTTGTTCGTTTGTCATGGCTTCCTCCCGGTGATTATCTTTTGTTTAGATAATATGTGCTTTTAAAACGGTATTATACCAGCATAAAATGATGGTAAGTCATGCAAATCGACCATTTTTATAATATTGTGATTATAGGACAAGGCAAAATGGTTGTCAAGGCGTACAGACATATTTATCTAACAGTGTGTAAGAGCGTAAAACAGATTTTCAGATGAACAAAAAATGTTTGGTTTTGCTAAATGAATATGTCATATGCTATACTGACTGCATCATTAAAGCGTTGACCGGCAAACCAGAAAAGCGCTTGCGTTTGCGAAATTATGCGCATATAATGTAGAAAAGTTTGATAATTTTTTAACAATGACATATTAAATCTTTCAATTTAACAGGAGGTTATCATGAAGGTATATAATTTTTCCGCAGGCCCCGCGTGCCTGCCCGAAGCTGTTTTGAAGCAGGCGCAGGAAGAGCTGGTTCATTACGGCAGCAGCGGCATGAGCGTGATGGAAATGAGCCATCGAAGCGCTGATTATGAAGCCATTATCGGCAAAACCGAAGCTGACTTAAGAGAGCTGATGGCCATTCCGAACAACTACAAGGTGCTCTTTTTACAGGGCGGCGCGACTCTGCAGTTTTCCATGGTGCCGATCAATCTGATGACCACTCATAAACGCGCTTATTATTTAAAAACAGGCATGTTTGCAAAAAAGGCGATCGCGGAAGCAAAAAAGGTGGGCGAAGTCATCGTTGCGGCGTCTTCGGAGGACAAAAACTTTTCGTATATCCCTGAAACCACGAAGGATATGTT
>JAEZIW010000075.1 GCA_023436525.1 Bacillota bacterium
TTGCTAAACCTTCGGGCAAATTCCTTATTGCAGCTGATCACATCTCCAAATTCATTGAGCATACCGATACCATCGTTTGTCGAATCCAATAAAAGCTGCATGCTGGCTGTCTTCTCGATCAATTTACCCTCGCAGTCGATCTTCGCCAAAACGCTCGTGAGCATTTCGCTGTAGATATTGATGACGGAAAGCAAACTTTCGGCGATTCGTTTTGTTTTTTTCGGGAATATAAAAACGCAGCCACCGAGAATACCGTCTTCATTTTTTAACGGAAAACATTTCGCCGTCTGCTTGGCGGCGTCGAAGTGTTTTGCAAAGCTTGTCAGCAAAAGCGAACAATCGATATCATCATTTTTATTGTTATATTCCAAAGATAAGTGACGGGCAGGCAGTCGATTATCATACAACGGGGAATTTTCCTGACTCCATTCATTCCTGATTCTGGCGGTTCTATTATCCCAATCAAATAAATACAAAGCAATGCTTTTGGCATGGCAAAGCGGCCCCATTACATCCAGTGAGTTTACAATCGCGTTATCAATTCGCCTGATCGGGACATTGATCAATTCCCGAGCCAACACCAAGATGACTTTTTTATATTCCGAAAAAGTTAAACTCATAATAACACCTTATAAAAAATGAGGGATATCTTGGAGATAGATGCCAGCTATAAGGTTGATTAAATTATAAGATAACCAGCAAACATTTACCACAACCAAATTAAGGAACAATTACCTTGACATTTTAACGCGATAGGTGGATATTTAAAAGGCTTGTAAACTAAAAAACATAAGAAGCAGGAATATGGATACGAAAATAAAGCTGTTGGTTGTGGACGATAACCCGGAAGTCACGAACAGCATAAAAAATTATTTTCAATTGAAAAGTGGCTTTGATGTGATCGGGACCGCCGGTGACGCTCTGGAAGCCATTGAGATACTGTCGCGGCAGATGCCGGATGTGATTATTATGGATTTAATCATGCCCAATGCGGATGGCTTTTGCTTGCTGGAAAAGGTCAGAAATCAATTGTTCCTGAGCCACATAAAAATTATTGTGGTATCATGCTTATCGCAGGAATCCATCATTTCGAGGGCAAGCAAATTGGGCGCAGATTTTTATATTATTAAGCCATTTTCTCTCGATGTTCTTTATAGCCGGGTGGTTGAGGTCTGTAATAAACAGTTTACCATTTCGAACAGACAAAATAATATCAAAGACTCTGCCGAGCTTATGGATAAAATAATGAGCCTGCTATCGTCCTTGGGTATACCGGAGAATTCAAAGGGACGAAAATATTTAGCGGATTGCATCATGTTAGCGATAGACGATCAAGACGACGCCGACAATCTGAGCCGAAACATTTATCCGAAAGCTGGCCTTTTAAACGGGACGGATGCATCCAGCATCGAAAAGACAATCAGGCATACGATTCAAGCAGCCTGGGAGAGAAGAGAAACACCATTATTGGGATTCGATTTAAAGACAAAACCGACAAACAAGAAATTGATTAAATCAATTTTACAGCAACTCTTATCACAGTAATTTCAGCAAATATCAAGCATATTGGCACTGCCATTTTTTTTATTCAATTATACGTCGAAAAGTCGAAAAATAATAGACATTTTCGTGCGCGTGTGATTAAATAAGAATGAGGTTGTATTTAGTTATAAATAAATAAAAAGGGAATAGGCAAAGAAAATGCCTGCAATGCATGATTCGAAATTAAATGGCAAAATATGAGTTTAAACGATCCGCTCCGGGACGGCATGGATGTTTGAACGGGGCGCTTCATTATATATACCTTAATCACGTCACGAAAACACACGAGGAGGTATAAAAGTTGACAAATCAAAAGACGGAAGAAACCGACGATACGCTGCAGGGCAGGTACTTGCTGTTTGGTCTCGGTGAAGAGGTGTACGGTGTGCATATTCGCTGTGTGACTGAAATCGTCGGAATGCAGCCAGTGAACACGTTGCCGGAGGCCACCGCGTATATCAAGGGGGTCATCAACCTGCGCGGTAAAATCATTCCGGTGATCGACATGCGATTGCGGTTTAAGAAGCCAGCAGCGCCATACACGGACCGGACCTGCATTGTGGTTGTGGAGACACAGCACTTTTCGGCAGGTCTGATTGTTGACGAAGTGGATGAGGTGCTTGTTATCGAAGAAAAAGATATTGCGCCTCCGCCCAGGCTCGACATCGGAATCGGCCATCGCTATCTCAGCGGAATTGGAAAGGTTAACGGACAAGTGAAATTGCTGCTTGACTGCGAAGCGCTTTTTGACGAAGAGGAAACGAAACAAATGGATCTTGTTAAAACAGGAGGAAGCAAAAGATGAAATCGCTCAAAACGAAGATGGTGATAATATTTTCAGTAACAATGGGCGTCGTTCTTGGGATTATCGGTGTTTTCACGGCCATAAATGTCAGCAATATTGTGGTTCCGCTGAACAACAGCTTAACCCAGCAGGTTGTGAACGCCAGAGCGGCAGAAATCGGAAGATATCTGGACGGTATTGAGCTTGATATCACGACATGGTCGGAAAGGAACACAATACGTTCCGGTGATTTAGCAGCCATTCAAAAGGACCTTGAAAGCAGGCAAAAGACCCTCCGGTCGGACTATCAGATGGTATTGTATTCTGATCTTAACGGTGATTACTTTACGTCGCTGGGCGGATCGGGCAATATCAAGGACAGAGAATATTTTCAGCAAATTATAAGCGGACAGGTCTTCGCGCTCAGCAACCCTGTCATTTCAAAAACCACTGGTGATATTATTTTCGTCGCGGCGCACGCCGTAACCGGCAATAACGGTGAACTTGAGGGTGTGGTGGCTGCCACAATACTTCTGAATACCTTTAACGAAGTGGCTCAGTCCATCAAAATCGGCGAAGACGGATTTGCGTGGATTATGGATTCGACAGGACTTATATTTGCACATCCTGACGAAAGCATCAGGCTTACGCTCAATACGCTGAGTTCAAAAGATGAGGGCTTTGACGGCCTCGACGCGATCGGGCAAAAGATGATTGCTGGTGAATCGGGCATCGGTAAATATGTAAAGAATCACGAAGCGGTTTCTGTGATATATGAACCTGTTCCGAATTCTCCGGGTTGGTCGATGGCTTATACGATGTATGAAAAGGAGCTTATGGCACCAATCAGTAACCTCACTATGGCCATTGTGCTTATCGTCATTATTGGTATAATCGCCAGCGCCGCTGCCACATTCTTTATTTCGGGCAGAATTGTTAAGCCCATTAAGGCCACCGCCGAATGCGCAAAAGCGTTGTCGGAAGGGAATCTGGATGCTCCGCTCGCTTTAAAAACCAAGGACGAAACCGGGCAGCTTGCGCGGATTTTGGACAGTGAGGTGCGGGGTGCTTTTAAGAATATAGAAACAGCTCAAATTGTGGCGAAAAAACAATCAGACTATCAGACAAAGGAGGTCAATAAGCTTGTTGTGAATCTGGAAAGGCTGTCGCGCGGCGAGCTGCTTTGCGACATTGTCGTCCATGAGCCCGATGCGGATACAACCGAGCTTTACAAAGTTTACAGCAATATTGCCGATAACCTTGGTAATGCCGTTAAGGCCATCAACAGCTATATCAGTGAGATTTCGTTTGTGCTGGGTGAGATGTCAAACGGCAATCTTGATGTTAAAATATCCTCCGACTACCTCGGTGATTTTGTCGCACTTAAAGAAGCCATTAACGGTATTGCTGATTCGCTCAACAATGTGATGTCTGATATCAATATATCGGCAGACCAGGTCGCTTCGGGCACATCGCAGGTATCCGATGGCAGCCAGGAGATATCACAGGGCGCCACGGAGCAGGCCAGTGCTATCGAAGAGCTCAATGCATCGGTTACCAAAATTGCTGAACAGACGCGGCAGAACGCCGTGAACGCCAACCAGGCAAACGAAATGTCCTGCGCAGCAAAGGAGCAAGCCATTGCGGGCAATGAGCAGATGAAAAAGCTTCAGCAGGCGATGGAAGAGATCAACGACTCATCCGCGAATATCTCGAAGATCATCAAAGTGATCGACGATATCGCGTTCCAGACCAACATTCTTGCGCTCAATGCGGCGGTGGAGGCCGCGCGGGCAGGCGTGCATGGCAAGGGCTTCGCGGTGGTTGCCGAGGAGGTGCGCAATCTCGCGGCCAGAAGTGCGAGTGCGGCCAAAGAGACGACAGAGCTGATTGAAGGGTCGATTAAGAAGACCGAGGCGGGCTCAAAAATTGCGAATGAAACGGCCCAGTCTCTGAACCGTATTGTGGAAGGCGTGCAAACCGCGGTGGCGCTGGTGGCGGATATTGCGGCAGCGTCAAACCAGCAGGCAACGGCCATTCACGACGTGAACAGAGGTATCGAGCAGATGTCACAGGTGGTCCAGAACAACTCCGCAACATCTGAAGAAGCCGCAGCGGCAGCCGAACAGCTCTCAAGCCAGGCAGAGATGCTCAAAGGCAGGGTGGCTCAGTTCAAGCTCAGAAAAGCGGAAAATCAAACCGGGACAGTGAAAAAGCCCGCGTCGCTCGAAGACGGCGGCAAACAAAGTTCGCCTCATATTGATTCGAATGGTGGGGAGTTTGGGAAGTATTAAGCGGTTGCCACAAGACGGGTTGGGACATCACGCTTCGGCCCGACGACAAAAGGAACGACAATAATGTGGCTCAAGAGAAAGCGCCGGGTTCATTAACTCCGGCGCTTCAGGCTGTCATAAAAGGTACTTATGTCATTCCGTTGGAGCGTAAGCGATCGAGGAATCCCATGTATAAAGCGTTTTGCCATGGGATGCTCACGTCGCTCCGCTCCTCAGCATGACATAATGAGGGGTTTATCGACACGCTGAAAGCGCCGGGTTTAACTCCGGCGCTTTTTCATGGGCTTTATTGTAATCATGTTTCTTTACAGCATCAACCGATAGATATTCATAACGTCCTGCTTGCCCAGCTTTACAAAGCCTCCAATATAGCCGTCGCGTCCGTTGCCGTAGCATGCCGATTCGGCCATTCTTTCGATATCCTCTTCTTTTGCGCCGAGCTCTGCAAAGTTTAACGGCAGGCCGATGGATTTGAAGAAGCGTTTCAGCGCCGCAATACCCTCTTTGGCAGTCGCTTCGGGATTCGCGAAATCCATCTGACAGCCCCACACACGCGTGGCCAGCTGTGCAAAGCGCATCACGTTGTGCTTCATATTGTACGTCATCCAGGCCGGGAAAACGACGGCAAGGCCCGCGCCGTGCGCGCAGTCGTAAATCGCCGAGAGCTCATGCTCGATGTCGTGGCTGGCCCAGTCCTGAGAGCGCCCGATGCCGCACGAGTTGTTGTGCGCCATCATACCCGCCCACATGATGTTCGCGCGCGCCTGATAATTATCCGCGTCCGCCATCGCACGCGGCGCTTCATGTATCATGGTCAGCAGCAACGCTTCAATCATTCTGTCGGTCACTTCCACGTCGGTGGTGTTGGTGAAATATCGTTCGAACAAGTGCGCCATGATGTCCGCAACGCCGCAGGCTGTTTGGAACGGCGGCAGGGTTTGTGTGAGCGCGGGGTTTAGTATCGAGAACACGGGGCGGTAGGCTTCGCCGCTGGCACCGCGCTTGAACATGCCGTTCTCATGCGTAATCACACTGTCGGGAGAGCCTTCGCTGCCTGCTGCCGAGATGGTTAAAATCGTGGCAATCGGCAGCGCGTCGGTAACCGGCTTGCCCTGATAGAAATCCCAGAAGTCGCCGCTGTACACCGCGCCGGCTGCAATGGCCTTGGCCGAATCAATCGCGCTGCCGCCGCCGACGGCCAGCACAAAATCGACACCTTCCTTGCGGCAAAGATCTATGCCTTCGTAGACAAGGCCGCTGCGCGGGTTCGGCCTTGCGCCGCCCAGCTCAACAAACAACAGGCCTTCGTTTTTCAGTGAGGTTTTCACGCGGTCCAGCAGGCCTGTTTTGATAACGCTGCCGCCGCCGTAGTGAATGAGAACCTTGCTGCCGCCGAAGCGTTTAACGTATTTGCCGGCCTCGTTCTCCTGATTTTTACCGAACACAAAGTATGTGGGGCTGTAAAACGTAAAGTTCTCCATATCGTTCATCCTTTCGTGGCTTATTCAAAGTGAGATATGCTTGTTGGTTATTATTATAAATGAAGATGCCAATAATTCAAGCAGGCACATTTTTGTGCCTGATGGTTTTAAAGCTCAGTCCTCGCCCGTGCATTGCCGGTTGGTTACCTCAAACCTCTCGCCGATGTTCTTTTCGCCCCATTCGCACATCATTTCTAATATGGGGTAGAGCGAACGCCCCAACTCGGTGGCGCTGTATTCCACGCGCGGCGGCTGCTGACCGTAGTCAAGGCGGCTAATCAAGCCGTCCGCTTCCATTTCGCGCAGCTGCGTGGTCAGTGTTTTCTTGGGCAGGCTCTCGAGAAACTGATGAATCTCGCCGTAGCGCTTGGTGCCGTTTTCAATGAGGTAGTGAAGTATCAGCGGCTTGCATTTGCCGCCTATCATTTTCAGCGTAACTTCCATCTCGCAGGAGACTTTGATCTTTTCTTTCATTCCGGCCTCTTTTTATTTTATGTATTATCTATTTTATCATAAAAATAGTAGGAAAAAATATCTTTATTAAATAGATATATATGTTAAAATAAACTCGAAATATAATTAGTGAGGTAACTTTTTATGGCTAAATGTAGAGACTGCGGTAAACCGAATGCGATGTACATGCATGATGATGGTTCTCGAGTATGCGAAAATTGTTTAGGCCAGTATTTTACATGCCCACGTTGTGGTAATTTGTATGACCAAGAGGATCGTGAGAATGGAGATTCTGGGGATGGTTTTTGTGTTGCTTGTTCAATGAAAGACGAATAGTATATCATGATTAATATCAAGTATAGTACTAATAAAAAGAATCAAGCAACACTCTATCTTGGAAACAATAGAGTAACAGAGGATTTGGGTTCTGTTTTTGTTGGTTGGGATTCTGATGTTTATATTAATTTTTATGATCGAAGTCTTTCTGAGCAAGTTGCATCATTGTCTTTCATGGATATTCCAAAAGAAGTTGTTAAAATGTCATTAGATTTACCTATTGATGAACTCGAATTATCAGATCGTTTGGTAATTAAACGAGAAGGTATTGACTTCAGTATTGAATTTACTTTTAGTTTTGATACAGAAAATTGGAAAAAGCCTTGGAGTATTTCTGAGTATGCAATAATGATGGAAAACGCGACATTAAGAAATAATAATAAAAATATTAAGTGGATTCGGGATCCTGAGTTTGTTTCGAACGGATGTTGTATAACTATATGCAAAATAGATTCAAACAAAACAATAAACGAAGTTTTAAATAAGTATATTCCAACTGTTGTTGAGATAAGTGGAAAAGCAATTGAAGAATTATCTTCGAGATCAAATACAATCACTAGTATTTTTAGATTTCCTGAATCTGTTAAATCAATTTGTGAACAGTATTTAATGTATTTTTCTCAGTTTCTTTTTGAATTAGGAATCGAAGCTAATACAGATATTACTCATGATGCTGCAAATGTATTGTTTTCCGTAACCCCAGATTCTGATCATGACGCTTTAGATAAAGTGCGAAAAGCACTTGACATATATCTACAATTGCCGAACAGTCCAATTTTTACAGAATATCTTGACATACCAATGGATATACCTACTCAACAGTTGTTAGCTAATGTGCAACATTTTAAAGGGCAATTATTATTAGCCAATGCAATGAATCAAGCAAAAGATGTCGTTATAAGAGCCAAAGATGAAACTATTACAGTGTTAAATACTATCATTAAGCAAAATATTATTAGTACTAACATTCTTCAAGAAGCAATGAAATATTTAGATGGCAAAGATGAGGATAGACAAGAGATTTTAAACGGAACAGTAACGCTTAAAAAAATTAAAGGAAATGGCTTTGAACTAAATTTGCCGAAACTCTATAGTAGAATTAAAGATGCATTGAATAAGAAATAGCATCTGGAAAAAATTCGATGTTTTTGGATATAGAAAATAACCCGAGCAAATCTGTTCGGGTTATTTTTACGAGAAGCTAGTCGGCAAACTGCGCGAGTTCCTTTGTGAACCTCTCCATCTCGTCGATGAACAGGAAATGCCCGCTGTCCTTAAACGGCACAAGCACCGAGTTTTCAATGCTTTTATGCTGCCACACGGAAAGCTCCGGCTTCACCACCTTGTCGTGAACGCCCTGCATAATCAGCGTGGGCACTCTGATCTGTTTTAAGTCGTCGAACAGCGCCTCTTCACCGAGCCACGTATTGGCGATAGCCGCGGTGGCGTGGCCCGAGGCCTGCAGCCCGAGCGAGAAAATCCAGTCGGAAAACGCCTGCGTGACGGGCTTGTAGAAAATCATCTTTCCAAAGTCGCGCAGCATTTGAGGCCGGTCGGTCAGTGTGCCGTCAATAATGTTAAGGACATCCGTTTTGGGCAGGCCATAGGGGAAGTAGGATCGCTGCACGAGGCTTGGGGCTGCCGCCGCTGCCAGCACCAGCTTTGATACGCCGTAGCCCTGATGGCGCGCCATATATCTTACGGCGATGCCGCCGCCTGTGGAGTGCCCGAGCAGCGTGAAACGGCTGAGGCGCAGCGCATCCACCACGCTGCGAAGATCGTCTGAGAGACGGTTATAATCGTAGCCGCTCCACGGTTTATCCGATTGCCCGAAGCCGCGGTAATCGATACCGATGCAGCGAAAACCGAGCTTCGGCAGCCGGTCGAACTGGTATTCAAACAGGCGGTGATTGCCCGGCCAGCCGTGCACGAACAGTATTGTTTTGTCACCTGAGGGGTTTAAGTCTTCCACGAAAAGCTTCACGTTCGGCTCAACGCGTATGTATTGTCCCATAAGGGGGGTCCTCCAATAGATTAAGTTCTGGTTTAAGGTATTCGTTTTGGTGTGATATAGTGACAGGGGATAAACACATATTGCCAAAGCAGTTGATGAGATGATGTATAGGAGGAAAACACATGTCGAAATTAATCGCGAAAAAGTTTGCAGAGGAACTGTTCAGCAATCAGAAGCTGCAAAGGCAGCTGGAAGATCACAAACCTGGCAATATTGAAGATGTTGTCGCCTTTGCGGCCGTACAGAACTACAGCTTTTCGGCAGATGACTTAAAGCAAGTGATTGAAGACTACAAGGCTATGCAGCTATCGGATGAAGTGCTCGGAAAAATCTATGCGGGCGCAATTCCGACGCCGGTGAACGGGCAGATCACGGACGCTGTAACCTGAAGAACCATAATACATAATAAGAACAAGCCGGAGGAAATATTGATGTCTAAAGAAAGTGCGACAAAATTCGCAGAGGAACTACTAAGCAGCAAGAAGCTGCAAAAGCTGCTCGAGGATCACAAGCCGGAGACGATCGAAGACGTGGTCGCTTTTGCAGCGGTGCAGAATTTCAGCTTCTCCGCGGACGACTTAAAACAGGTGATTGAGGACTATAAGGCGATGCCGCTTTCGGACGATGTGCTCGGCAAAATCTATGCGGGTGCATACCCCACTGCGGTCAACAACCAAATCACGGACAGTGTGACGTGAGAGGGTATTGATACAAAAAAAGGATGCATCTTGCAATGCATCCCTTTGGTAACTGTGTTGTTATCTCTTGGAGAACTGAGGCGCGCGACGAGCGGCTTTGAGGCCGTACTTCTTTCTTTCCTTCATTCTTGCGTCTCTTGTTAAGAACCCGGCTCTCTTCACGATGGTTCTGAGCTCCGGCTCAGCCTTCACAAGCGCGCGGGCAATACCGTGACGGATTGCACCGGCCTGGCCTGTGTAGCCGCCGCCCTTGGCGTTAACGGTTACATCGTATTTGCTGAGCGTTTCGGTGAGCACCAGCGGAGACTTCGCAAGCATGCGCAGTGTCTCAAAACCGAAATACTCTTCGATCGTTCTCTTGTTGATGAGAATTTTGCCATTGCCGGCGGTAAGTATAACCCGCGCAACAGCGCTCTTTCTTCTTCCCGTGCCTAAAAACTGTATCTTTGCCACGATTAGTTCCTCCTACCTTTGAGCTCTAAAAGCTCGGGCTTTTGTGCTGCATGGTCATGCTCAGGACCTGCAAAGATTCTCACCTTGGTGAGCATCTGGTGGCCAAGCTTGTTCTTGGGCAGCATGCGGCGGATGGCTTCGTACATTGCGAATTCCGGCTTTTCCTGCATGAGGTGCTCATACTTGGTTTCCTTCATGTGACCCATGTAACCCGAATGCTGACGGTAGAGCTTCTGTCCGAGCTTATTGCCCGTAAACACAGCCTTTTCGGCGTTGATGATGATGACATAGTCGCCCGTATCGACATGCGGCGTAAATTCCGGCTTGTTTTTTCCTCTCAGGATGGACGCGACCTGGCTGGCCAGACGGCCGAACACCATGCCGTCGGCATCAACAAGATACCACTTACGGTCCACAGAGCCGGGTTTTGCCATATATGATTTCATTGGCTTCCTCCCAGTGTTTGCTTAGGTTATAGTCGCAGACTATCGATCGGGGCTAGTGAACGATAAAACGCGCAGATAACATTGTATACAATGGTGCCGTGTGTGTCAAGATTTTTTACGGCCAAACAAGCGCTAATTGCACCATTTTTATCAGTATAACCGTAATTTTGCCCGTTATGCCGGTTGCGGCTCACTGTGCAGCCGCAAACAGATCAAAATCAGCGGCAGCAGCAGGGTTAACGCAATCAGCATAGATGTTTGAAGCCCCAGGGCATCACCGAGCGCGCCGAACACAGGCGGCGCAATAAAGCAGGCCATGGTGTACCCGAGAAACACCAGCGACGACGCGGCGGCTGTGTCGTCCGGCACGATGCCGCACAGCTCGACGATAAACGCGGGGAAGTTCATTGACAGCCCAAAACCCCCGATTCCCGCCGTTATACAGATGATCACGGGGTCAGTGCTGAGCAGCATCACCGCGAGGGCCGCCAGCGCTAATGCACTGGCTATGGGAAGCACCTTGCGTGAGGGAAACCGGTGCAGCGATTTTGCGTATAGCAGCCGCCCCGCCATTGAGCCGAAGAAAAAGGCGCTGAGCGCCGCGGCGCTTTGCAGCGAGCTGCCGCCGCATTCGGCCACAAAGCTTGCCACGAAGTAAATCACGGTGAGCTGCACCATCGAGTTCAGCATGGCAGCGGCCAGATAGCGCTTGACGCCCTTGCGCCTGAGCGTGCGCAGCAGTTTATTTAGGCCGCCGATGTTGTGCCTTTTTTGCATCATCGGCAGGGCAATTTCACTGCGAAGCCCGAATGTGAAAACGAGCGCACACAGCGCCGTGAAAACGCCGAGCCCCAAAAACACCGGCATGTAGTCGCTGCCGAGCAGCATGGCGAAAAAAGGCCCTGCCGCGCCAAAAGCCGACCATAGCGCCTGCATCAGCCCGATATGATAGCTTTTTTTCTGCGGGGACAGATCGGCAATCAGAGAATTCGAGAGCGTATCGGTGATGTTGTTGAACAGGCCGAGCAGCAAAAACAGCGCATAGATGATAAAAAGATCTTGGCTGATACCGATCAGCACGATCACAAAGAAGAGCGCGTACGAGCAAAATGCCATGATGCGCGCCTGGTTCAGCGCCGAAAACACCGTGAAGCACAGCAGCACCGAAAGCGCGGTGCCAACCGACTGCAGCGTGGAAAAGAGCCCGGCCTGCGCGAGCGTTAACGAAAACGCGCCGCGCATTACGGGAATCATGTATCCCAAAACCGTGACGTACAGCGCAAGCGCCATCACGGGTGAATAAACAAAATACGGCTTGAGTGACTGCTTCATGGTAAACCTCAGATGAATATGATGCGCATTATAACATGGCTGAGATTTCATTGTATATATGCTTTTACACAAGAAAGGCCATTTAGCCATGACCATGACAAACGTTTTCATTTTTAAGCAATACTATCAGTTAACCAGTCCTTTACGTAGCGATCGCTTATGCTCACTTGAAATCGTTATGCGTTTACGCATCACTATGAACAAAAAGCTACGTTTAGCGTCATTCTTTCCACTATCGTAGTGAACGAGTGTAGCGAGTGAAGAATCTATCACAACAGATCCTTCGTCGCTTCGCTCCTCAGGATGACGGAATTAGTTACTTTCCATAGCAATAACACAAGTTACTATGTCAGCAGCCTGAAGCTCTAATGCACTCAAAGGTCTTTGCAGAATTTCCGCAGCGTGGTATGATACAACCAAGGAGAGGGGCACATACATTCGCCTCTGTATTGAACTGTGGATAATTTGTTTGAAAATAACATGCAGCAAAAAGCGCCGCTGGCTGACAGGATGCGCCCGCGCACCATCGATGAGTTTTTCGGTCAGGCGCACATTGTGGGCAAAGGCAAGCTGCTGCGCCGCGCGATTGAGACGGATTCACTCACGTCGTCGATATTCTTCGGGCCGCCGGGCTCCGGAAAAACAACCCTCGCTTCGGTGATTGCGAACTCGACCGGCGCGGCGTTTGAAAAGCTGAACGCGGTGACCAGCGGCGTGAGGGACGTGCGCGTGGTGATCGACAAAGCGCAGGAGCGGCTCGCGCTGTATGGCCGGCCCACGTATCTGCTGCTCGATGAATGCCACCGCTGGAGCAAAACGCAAAGCGACAGCATACTGCCCGCGATAGAAAAGGGCATTATCCGCTTTATCGGCTCCACCACCGAGAACCCGATGGTGAGCATGACGAGCGCGATTGTGAGCCGGTGCCGTTTGTTTCAGTTCTTTCAGCTGGGCCAGGACGACGTGAAGGGCATTATCGGCATGGCGCTGGCTGACAGCGAGCGCGGCCTCGGGGCGCTGGATGTGGTGCTCGAGCCGGAGGCGCTGGATCACATTGCGAATGTGGCCAACGGAGACGCGCGCACGGCATTGAATGCCGTGGAGCTTGCGGTGCTCACCACGTCGCCGGGTGAAGACGGCAAAATCGTGATCGGGCTCAACATCGCGGAGGAATCGATACAGCGGCGCGCGGTGCGCTGCGACGAAGAGGAATACTACAACATGCTGAGCGCGTTTTGCAAATCGCTGCGCGGTTCGGATGCGGATGCGGCGCTGTTCTGGTTCGGGCGGCTCATTTACGCGGGGGTCGATCCGCGGCTGATCATGCGGCGTATTTTCGCGCACGCGAGTGAGGATGTGGGACTGGCAAACCCGTCCGCGATGACGCAGGCGGCGGCCGCCGCGCAGGCGCTGGAATTCGTGGGTATGCCCGAAGCACGGCTCAGCATTGCGCAGGCAATTATATTTTTATGTGAATCACCGAAGTCGAACGCAGTGGTGATGGCGGTGGAGGGCGCGTTTTCGGACGCGGAGCACGCGTATCAGGTACCGGTGCCGCTGCATTTGAGGGATACGCATTACCATGGCGCGGACAAACTTGGAAACGGCAAGGGCTACAAATACCCGCACGATTTTGAGAAGCATTACACGCCGCAGCAATACCTGCCGGATAACCTTGCGGGCAAGGTGTATTATCAGCCGTCGGACGAGGGGTATGAGAAGAAGATCAAGGAAACGCGTAAGCTGATGAAACGGGAGAAGGGCGAGTAGATCGCTCTTCTTTTTTTAATTAATATTAAACAAATATAAGATTATATGCTACAATAATACAACAAACGCTTATTACACCATTTTCAAACAAAGGCAACATAGCTATCTGAAGAGGTTACTTGAACACTCGGGAGGTATTTAAATTCGTGAAGTTTAAAGTTAAGAAACGTATAAAATATGTACTGACTTTATTAGTATTACTCCTATTCATCGTTATTCTTCGTTTTGATATTGTTCAAGTCTCCAATTCAATATTTTATAACAAATCATCTGAGAAAATGAATCTCACAGCCGAAAAGAAAGTTGAGGATTTTGAGTATTTTTTTAATGTGATTACAAGCAGCATGCCAATGCTTGACTCTATAGAAGAGACTTATAAGATTGATTTTAGTGAAAGAAAAGAATACTACCTGAAGGCAATAAAAGAAACAAAAAATGATTTTGAGTTTTACTGTGTGATGTCATCAATTGCTAATGACATACCGAGTTTTCATACCGATTTAGTCTTTCCAGATTACAATAACTATACTAATCTTAGTTGTTATCATCTTCAAGAAATGCTTTGTCGAAGTAATTTGAAACCACTTACTGATTATTGGTATTACTTAATCGAAAATAAATTCGACGAATACAAAGATATGAAGGTGCTGGAGTTTAAATACATTGAAGGCAAGTATCTTTTTGATATATATTATTCCTCGGAAGAATATTCGCCATATGAGGGGACACAATTAGTGGCCATAGATGATATCGCAATAAATGAGTATATTGCTGATAAACTATCCATGTGGGAAAGGGAATACGACACGAAGCGTGATGTACCTTACAGGAGATTTCTAACTTTCAACAGTGATACTGGCGAAAAAGTATCACTCAAGTTAAGGACGACAGAAGGTGAGATTGTTATCTGTGACGCCTATATCGATTATTCAGCAGAGTGTAAAAGCAAGTATGATTTTGTTTTTGGTGGCGGAGAAGAATCAGAAATGGTTGGTAGCTTTTATTATGAAGATAAGATGAATAATATCGGATATCTATATTTAGAACATTTTGATGAGACAATAATTAATATTCTTTCAGAGAGAATTAGTGAAGAAAAAGTTATAGTTGATTTGAGAAATAACAGTGGCGGCCTTAGGAAGGTTATATCAGAGTATTTGCACAATAAGTTATTTGCAGATGATATTGTTCAAACTCTAGAATGGTATGTTCCTAAATCCGAAGCAAATCAGTATGTTATACAAGGTAATTTCACAGCAGTGAGTATTGTAAACCAATTTTTTCATCAAACGATTAGTTATTCACCTACAAAGTTTAGAACAGACTCTATTTCTGAATTTATTCAAGGTCACTCTGTAATTACATACAAAGGCAATGGCAAAAGTAATAAAACAGTTTACTATTTAATTGGCCCAAATACAGGATCAGCAGCTGACGGATATGTTTCGGCAGTCAAAGAAAAAGGTTTCGGTAAACTTATTGGTATGAATACTGCTGGGGAAGGTCTTGGAGCTTCATTTTATGTAGATTCCCTGCCAAACAGTGGGCTTGTATTCATTTATATGCCATGCTTCGCTTACAATCCGGATGGGACTGACAATTCTGTGATGGGGACATCACCGGATACTTATATTGAGCAAACGGCTGAAAGCTTTTATAAACAGCGCGAATTACAAATCCAAGGAGAGGATATATTTACATATCAAAATCGGATGATATGGGATAATGTATTTCTTGAAACTATTGAGATGATTAAAAATGAATGAGTGACATAGGGCGGCACAATACGCGGTAATAATACCTGCCGGATAACCTTGCGGGCAAGGTGTATTATCAGCCGTCGGATGAGGGGTATGAGAAGAAGATCAAGGAAACGCGTAAGCTGATGAAACGGGAGAAGGGCGAGTAAACCTAATCGGACTTCGAATAATACTCGTACATAGCAATCCTCACGCACCAATGCAACTCAGAAAACGAGAAGTTACGGTTTCTGCCAGCTGCTTTAGCATGACGTTCCGGCGGTGAACTCCCTCCGTCAAATGTCGGATTCATCCGCCATTTGCCACCTCCCTCGGCGAGGGAGGCAGGGGTGCGATGCCGTGCCGATAGAGTGCGCACTATCGGAAATGATTACTGTCGTTCTGTCTGCGAATACACACTCATCAACGAATTGGCTGTATGCGCGAAATTTAGCTCCCTCTGGAGGGGGCTGTCACCGGCAGGTGACTGGGGGAGGAGAATGATGTTAAGATGTTCTTGATTGTTTCATCTCTTTGCTCGTTACTACGATAGTGCATAGTAAGATAGCAGCTTCTTCTTATATAATTGTTGTGAATAACATATGAGCCTCAAAAAAGAGCCCTTTATGCCTGAAAGGCGATATGGGAGCTTCTTTTTTTAATACCGAATCTGTGTTAAAATAAAGCAATCCTCTTATCAAAAACACTCCATTAAGGCGGGTATACGAAAATGAATAAAGAACTGCTCAAAAAACTGATTGATGTGGCGGCAGGGCGGGAACCCGCCGATATAGTGATAAAAAACGCCAAGGTGATCGACGTTTACAACGCGACCGTCATTGAAGGCGATATTGCAATATGCGGCGACATGATCGCCGGTGTCGGGAACTATGAAGGCCGCACCGTCATCGACGCGCACGGCCAATATGCCGCACCCGGCTTTATCGATGGTCACATCCATGTGGAATCGTCCTACGTGAGCCCGGAGGAGCTGGGCCGGCTCATCGTGCCGCATGGCACCACCACAATCATCTCCGATCCGCACGAAGTTACGAACGTTTGCGGCTTAACCGGCCTTGATTATATGATTGAGGCGTCACGTGGTACCGTTCTGGATATCAAATGGATGCTGCCGTCCTGCGTGCCTGCCACGCCGTTTGAGCACGCGGGCGCGACGGTGAACGCGGCCGATATGGAGCCGGTGTTCGGACGCAAAGAAATACTCGGCCTCGGTGAATTCATGAACTATCCGGGCGTTGCCGGGGCAGACAGCGGCGTTGTCGACAAGCTGATGGTTGCGATCAATCACGGCAAGCCGATTGACGGGCACAGCCCGGCGCTGACAGGAAACGCGCTGAACGCGTACGCCTGTGCCGGTATTCATACCGACCACGAGTGCTCGACCGTGGACGAAATGCGAGACCGACTGTCTCGCGGCATGTACGTGCTGATGAGGCAGGGCTCGGCCTGCCATAACCTATTAGAGCTGCTCAAGGCGGTGACGCCGCTGAACAGCCGCCGCTGCGTGCTTTGCTCGGATGATTGCCAACCGAAAACGATATTGAGCGTCGGGCACCTTGATAACCATTTGCGCTTGTGCGTCAGCGCCGGGATTGACCCGATGATGGCGATACAGATGGCCAGCCTCAACGCCGCCGAGTGCTACGGGCTGAAAGACAGAGGCGCGATATCGCCGGGGCTGAGGGCCGATATCGTATTGATCGATGATCTGAAGGATTTCAATGTGAATCAAGTGTTTATCGCGGGGCGCGAGGTTGCGGCGGGCGGCCGTTATCTGCTGCCCGTTGTGAAGCATGATATTTCCGCCACCAAAGGGCGCTTTCGCGTGAAGGATTTTTCCAAAGACAGGTTGAAACTGACGGTCAAGTCTGACAAGGCGCATGTGATTAAAATCATACCCGGCGGCGTGGTGACCGGCAACGAAATTGCGCCGATCACCAGAAATGAAGCCGGTGAGTTTGTGTATGACCCGAGCAGGGATATCGTCAAAATCGCCGTGGTGGAGCGGCATCAGAACACCGGCAACGTGGCGGTGGCGCTGCTCAAAGATTACGGCATCAAGCGCGGCGCGGTGGCGCTCTCCATCGCGCACGATTCGCACAACATCATTGTGGTGGGCGTGAGTGATGATGACATGGCGTTTGCGTTGGAGCAGCTGATTGCGCAGGACGGCGGCATTGTGCTGGTGGATGAGGGGAAAGTGCTGGAGAGCCTGCCGATGCCGATTGCGGGGCTGATGAGCGACCAAACCGGCGAGTGGGTGGATGAGCGGCTGACAAGCATTCATCAAACGGCGATTGATGCGCTTGGCATCAACAGCAATATAGAGCCGGTGATGACGCTGTGCTTTATGGCGCTGCCGGTGATACCTGAACTGAAGCTGACAGACATGGGACTGTTCGACGTGATGAAGTTTGATTTTATAGATATTGAGGCATAGAGGCTGATCAGATGCCATTTCCCGATTCTCACTGAGAGAAGAGGATCAGAGGGAGTCACTTTTATTATTTAAATTGTTCTTTTCGATAGGGGTCATTCATTCCACTGTCGTAATGAACGAGCGTAGCGAAGTGA
This sequence comes from Bacillota bacterium, assembly GCA_023436525.1. GTDB lineage: Bacteria > Bacillota > Clostridia > Christensenellales > SZUA-584 > SZUA-584. The sequence continues at coordinate 17,938 of JAEZIW010000075.1, forward strand.
CTACGAAGTGGAAAAGAATCTGTCGCAACTGATCCTTCGTCGCTTCGCTTCTCAGGATGACCGTAACTAGTGACTTTCCATAGAATGACATTTGTCTATTTGTTAGAAGTTAAGAGCACGAGCCACGTGCTCATTTTTTTACCATCCGATAATAGGCAAACCGACCTCTGGCATGCTATAATCATACATGGTTTCTATATATTAATAAACGATACAGGGAGGCCATATGAAACACACCATTAAACAGCCGGAACTGATGAATGGACTGAACAACACAAAATACAAACCGAACGTTATTATCTCTATTCTTATTTTATTAGCTGTCTATTTCGCATATATGCTCGCGTCATTCATCGCTTCAATCGTCTACTTCATTATTTATTTCGCCCAAAACCCCGTCGTCTTGCAGGGCTCCTTTCCGGATATCATGCAAAACTTAATGCAGTTTGCCACATCGCAGGACTCAACGCTTTTCTCTTTTTGTTTAGAGGCCATATTCATTGCCTTTATACTGATTGAGGTGCGCTTCATTGAAAAACGCCCGATATCAACGCTGGGGGTGACCAAAAATCGCTTTGCCCTTCACTATCTGATCGGCTTTGGGGTCGGCGCACTGATTCTTGCGGTCAATCTTTTGCCGGATGCGCTGTTCAGATGGACCGACCTTTCATTCAACGGTTTCAGCCCGGTTGTTGCCTTGTTTCTTATTGGGTTCATCTTTCAGTCGGCATGTGAGGAATTCATGTTTCGGGGGTATTTATTGCCTTTGTTCGGCAGAAAAATCGGCATGTTATGGGCAGTTATGCTCTCGTCGCTGTTGTTCGCACTGCTTCATATCATCAATGGTGATATGACGATACTGAGCGTCGCCACGATTTTTGCTATCGGTGTTTTTCTCGGTTTTTATATGATACGCACCAACAACATCTGGGGCGCGTGCGGCATCCATGCCGCGTGGAATTTTCTTCAGGGACTTGTTTATCCGATTATAATCGGCCCGATGACGCTGAATTATTCCGTGATTTCGGTGGGCGACATCGGTTTTTTAACACAGGATTACGGCATTATCGGCGACCCTGCCTATTTGATCAGCCTTGTTATTTTCTCAGCGGCGATAGGGTGGGTGTTGTTTGCAGGGAAGAACAGAATCGTCGTTAAGAAGAGCGATGTGCCGCAAAACGGTTTTTCGGAGAACACAGCAGACAGCTTGGCCGCTGAACCGAGTGATTACAATAAGGGGATGCAATCTTGATGGCTATCAAGACGAAGAGGCGCATTCTCTTCATTGCGGCTGCTGTTGTTCTCGCAGCGGTTTTGCTTACCTGTTTGTTGAGCGTTTCAAATCTATCGGCGTTTTTTACACATGGCGACACGATGATTGTGCAGGTTTTCGAGGAGACCGAACAGGGAACCGTTGAACGGCTTAAGGTCGATTTTCAGCCGGAATCGCAAGGCTATCAGGATATTCGATCGCAGATTGAAGCCCATATGTACTTTTTGTCAAACCGATCGCCTGTCGGGTCCTCGGAGTTTGGGAGCTATCGCACATGGATTTATTTAGCGACAGGGCCCCTTGAAATGACAAGAACACAGCTGCTGATGATTGCGGATGACGGCACGATTTTAGTCTCCGATGAACAAGGCGTATCCAAATCGGCCGCCGTCCTAAGCGGCAGCTCAGGGAAAGAGCTGTATCAAACATTGTTTCAAATTATCGGCAACTGACCGCGGTTTCAAAAACAGATTAACTAGACAGCCTTTTGTGGCAGCCACCCGGAAGGCTTTTTTACATGGTGTGAATTGCCATAAAGGAAGAATTCATTTGCGAATCACTCGCAGTATTGATATAATACAACCACGGTTTTTTATTTGCGGGCGTATGCTTTGCGCAGCGCCACGCAACCTAATGAAAAGCCGCAAACTAACTAATGTCGGATATCCTTTAAAGGAACCCGAACGGAGGAAAAATGAAAAAGAATACGTTGTTTTGGGTACAGATGTCGCTGTTTACCGCGATAGAGCTGCTTTTCTGCTTTACGGTGCTGGGGTCAGTGCCTCTAGGGCCGGGCATAGTGGCGACACTCGCTCATATCCCCGCCTTAATTGCCGCGATGACGCTGGGCAAAAAAGCAGGTGCTTTTATCGGGCTTGTGCTTGGTATCAGCTCGGTCATCGTTTGGACGTTTATGCCGGCCAACCCGCTTGTGGCTTTTGTTTTCAGCCCATTCGTTCCGAACGGGAATGTGTGGAGTTTGCTTATCAGTGTGGTGCCGCGTTTTGTATTCCCGATATTTGCGGCATGGCTGTTTGAAACGATCAAAAAACGAAAAGGGCTGGTGCTCTCGGCTTCGGTGGCTGCAGGCGCGGGCACTCTGCTGCATTCACTGCTGGTATTGACGGGCATATTCTTTGCTTTCTATGGAAGCGACGTGGTGGGCGGCAGCTATACGATGTTTCTGCTCGCGTGGGGCGGCTTGAACGCGGGGATCGAGATTATCCTCGCCGTTATCGTTGTGGCGGCAGTTGTTGTGCCGCTGACAAAGATGAATTCACGCAGAGTGAAAGCCTAAACCCGGAAGCTATATTCGAAAAGAACTGGAGAACTCAATGATATTTGTCATGGATGTGGGCAACAGCCACATCAAATGCGGCATATTCGAAGGAGACAAGCTCATCAACTCGTGGCGCATGGCCACCAAGCAGGAGCGCACCGCCGATGAAACCGGCATTCGCATCGAAGCGTTTTTTCATCACGCGGGCTTAGAGCCGAGGGACGTCAAGGGCATCATCATTTCGTCTGTGATCCCGACGATCAACTACACGCTGCAGCATATGTGTGGCACGTATTTCGGGCAGCAGGCAAAGTTTGTGGGCCCCGGCATGAAAACGGGCATCAACATTCTTTACGATAACCCAAAGGAGCTGGGGGCCGATCGCATTGTGAGCGCGGTCGCGGCGTACACGCTGTACGGCGGCCCGTGTATACTCGTGGATTTTGGCACAGCCACCACATACGGCGCAGTGACCGAGACCGGTGACTTTTTGGGCGGGGCCATCAGCCCGGGGCTGAAGATTGCGGCGGATGCGCTGACCAACGGCGCGGCAAAGCTGCCGCGTGTGGAACTGGTGAAGCCGGAAAAGGCGATCGCAAAGAATACGATTGCGGGTATGCAGTCGGGCATTATTTACGGCTATGTGGGGCAGGTGGATTATATCATCCGCCGGTTCAAGGCAGAAATGGGCGGCAACCCCAAGGTGATTGCCACCGGCGGGCTGGCGCGGCTGATTGCGCAGGAAACAAGTGAGATTGATGAAATTAACAGTCTGCTCGCGCTGATCGGGCTCAATATACTATACAAAAAGAACGCGAAATAACGGTGAGGGGGGCTATATGAAACAAGTTAACATTGCGCTGATCGGGCTTGGAACAGTCGGCTCGGGCGTATACAAAACGATCGAAATGCAAAAAAGCTACAT
>JAEZIW010000083.1 GCA_023436525.1 Bacillota bacterium
GTTCAAAAGGAAAGCGGGCTCCCGGCTTCACGTGTTATCGGCACCGGCACCATGCTTGATACCGGTCGTTTCCGGTATCTGCTGAGTCAGCATTGCAAGGTCGACGTGAGAAATGTTCACGCATATATCGTCGGCGAACACGGTGACAGTGAAGTGCCTGTTTGGAGCCGCGCCTCGATTGCATCAAAGCCGTTCGATGAATACTGTGAGGATTGTCCGCGTCGCTGCCAGAAGATCAACCGCCAGCAGATATTTGAAGAGACACGCGACGGCGGTGCGGAAATCATCAAGGCCAAGGGCGCAACGTTCTACGGCATTGCCTTGGCGGCAACGCGCTTGCTCGGAGCGATCATGGGCGATGAGAATTCGGTGCTGACGCTCTCAACAGCGCTGAGTGGGAATTATGGCATCAATGATGTGGCCTTAAGTCTGCCCTGTGTTGTCAATCGCAACGGTATCGACAGATATCTCGATATCCGCATGACGGAGGAAGAGTTGGATCAACTGCGCTTGTCAGCAGATAAACTGAAAAGCGTTATTAAAGACGTTCTCTAAATTTTAGGAAGGAAGTAGATATAATGACCATTATTGAAGAATCGTTAAAACTGCACGAGGAATGGAAAGGCAAAATTGAGGTTATCAGCACAGTGCCGGTTAAAGACAAGCATGATTTGAGCGTGGCTTATACGCCCGGTGTGGCTGAGCCCTGTCTGAAAATCTCCGATAATGTGGATTTGTCTTATACGTATACGCGCCGCTGGAATCTTGTTGCGGTGGTGACGGACGGTACGGCCGTGCTGGGGCTCGGCGATATTGGGCCCGAAGCCGGCATGCCCGTTATGGAAGGCAAGTGCGTATTGTTCAAGACCTTTGGGGGTGTGGATGCATTTCCTCTCTGCATTCGCAGCAAGGACGTGGATGAAATTGTTAACACCGTGCGGCTGCTGGCGGGAAGCTTCGGCGGCGTGAACCTTGAGGATATCTCTGCACCGCGCTGCTTCGAGATTGAACGGCGGCTTAAGGAATGTTGCGATATTCCGATATTCCACGACGATCAGCATGGTACGGCTGTGGTTTCGCTCGCAGCGATGATCAACGCGCTTAAACTGACGGGCAAAGACTTAAAAAGCATCAGTGCCGTGGTTAACGGTGCGGGCGCTGCGGCAATCGCGGTGACGCGGCTGTTGATGGCGATGGGCCTGACCGACGTTGTGCTTTGTGACAGACAAGGCGCTATCTATAAAGGCCGCGATAACCTGAACAGCGAAAAAGAGCTGATGGCTGAGATATCGAATCATCAGATGAAAAAGGGACCGCTCGCGGACGTGATTAAGGGTGCCGATGTGTTCTTCGGACTTTCAGCGCCGAATGTGCTGTCTAAAGAAATGGTAAAAACCATGGCGAAGGACCCGATTATATTCGCAATGTCTAACCCCACGCCGGAGATTATGCCGGAAGATGCCTTGGCGGCAGGCGCATCCGTTGTGGGTACAGGCCGCAGCGATTTTGCAAACCAGATTAACAACGTGCTTGCGTTCCCCGGCATTTTCCGCGGCGCGCTCGATGTGCGTGCCAGCGACATCAATGACGAGATGAAAATTGCTGCCGCATATGCGATTGCCGGTTTGGTGTCTGACAGCGAACTCAAAGCCGACTACATTATTCCGGCTCCGTTCGACCCGCGTGTAGGCGCGGCGGTGGCGGAGGCTGTGGCTAAAGCCGCGAGAGATTCCGGCGTGGCCCGTATCTAATAGAAAATCCGAATCAAACTGACGTCGTTTTTAGGGATCCGGGGATCGTATTTCTCGGATCCTTTTGTGTTCTCAGAGAGCGGCATTGGACGGCGTTTTCGATTTAAAAAAGATTGAATAATGGGCATTCACCGACTGTATTCACTGCTGTTTTGCGTGCTTTTTTCCGTTGACTATTATTTTACCCACGTATATAATGAAATGAGTTTTTCCGTCAGGATTTTGCCGTAGCGGCAGAATCAAACAAGGCTTGCGTCTGCCGTGACTGTATGATGTGGACATCGTCACAGGGACAAGCTGAAAGCTCTAAGTGTAGTCATCCAAATCAAGGAGGAAACGGTTAAGATATGAGAAGACGCAGCATCTTATGGCTGGTGATTATTGTATTAATCTTCAGCGTTGCGGTCTATTTTGGGATGACCGGTTTTCAGATCGGTATATACAAAATGGATCCGCTTTACAAGCAGGTGAGCCTCGGCCTCGATTTAACGGGCGGCGGCTATGCGGTTTACCAAGCTCAGCACGACGATATGGCAGACGATGAGTTCAGTGGCAAGCTCGACTCCACACTAGGGGTGCTCCGCAAGAGGCTTGACGAAAAGGGCTTTACGGAGGCGACCGTGGTGATTCAGGGCACCGACCGCATTCGGGTGGAGATACCGAGCAAAGAAGAAGATGCCAATGAAGTGTTTAAGGATATCTTTACGCCGGCCAAGCTGGAAATTAAGGATATCAACGGCGAAACGAAGATTACGGGCGACATGGTGGAGAGCGCCGCGGCAATGGTCTTGCCACAGAATAATAACGAGCCGGTTGTTCAGTTGAAGCTGAATGCGGAGGGTGCGGAGATATTCGGACAGATTTCCGCCGAAGCTTATGCGAAAAAGGGCAGCACACTGGATATTGCGATTGACGGTGTGACCATATCAAGCCCCGTGGTTGAAGAAGGGCCGATATACGGCGGTACGGCAATCATTTCGGGCGGACCCTCCGGCTTCTCGCAGGAGGAAGCGACAAAGCTTGCGGTTAATATACAGTCCGGCGCGCTGCCGCTGGAGCTGAAGGAAATTGAAAACCGCACAATCAGCGCGTCGCTCGGTGAAGACGCACTGAATCAGAGCTTGCTGGCCGGGTTAATCGGCATCTTGGTGTTGTTCATATTCATGCTTGTTTACTACCGGCTGCCGGGATTGATGGCGGTGCTGGCACTCGGTGTTTACATCTTTATCATACTGTTCCTGCTCGCGGCGATACCGTCGATACAGCTGACGCTGCCGGGCATCGCGGGTATCATACTCGGTGTGGGCATGGCGGTGGATGCCAACGTTATCATCTTCGAGAGGTTCAAGGAAGAGCTCGCAACCGGAAAGACGCTGCGCGCCTCGCTGAATGCAGGCTTCTCCAAGGCGTTGAGCACCATTATCGACTCGAACATCACAACGATTATTGCGGCGGCCACGATCGCGTTCTTTGGCGTGGGCACGGTGATGGGC
>JAEZIW010000142.1 GCA_023436525.1 Bacillota bacterium
CATTCACTCTGATCCATAGTCGCAGTTCGCCCGATTCCAGCTTGGCGCGAATCCCACCCGGCTCAATATAACGCTTGAACTCCGCCACCCCTTCTGCGCAGTAATCGGGCGCTTCAAATTCGCAAAACACATCCCAAACAAGATCAAGCGCTTCGGACAGATACTGATTCATAACGTCCGATATATGATAAATATCCATTTGCATATCCTTAGTCATTTTTTTATTACCTAATTTTGAGTTATAATTGTTATTATTTCTTTTTTTGGTATAATAGACGAGTATATGTGTATTTGTCAATTCAGAATGAAGACGCTGTGCCTGACCGTCATTTCAAGGAGGATAAACGTGAGCCGAGCAGCCATCAGAAAGTTAATTCTATTCAATATCATTATCTTTGCAGTGAACATCGTCGTGTTTTCCAATGCCTTTTTAAAGGTGCGGCTGTTTGCTGACAGCGCTTTGGAAACGATTGTGGGCATGGCCGTTATTATCGGCAGTGTGTTGTTCTTCATAGTCATCAACTATCGCTTAATCAGCCCGAAGGCCAAAGCGCTTGATCCTGAAGCCACTGTTGATAAAATCACCGATCTTGAATCGTGCGCTCAAACGATTGCGCGTTTGGATTACGCCGGAACCTTCTTTGAAAAGCTCAGTGATGTGTCGGCGCAGATCAAGAAAGCACAGAAAAAGGGAGACCTCATCAACGACATTCTGCTGCAAAAGTTCTCGGCAACCGAGCTGAGCTACGGCAAATTCACCGGTGTGGTGCAGGGCGCTGAGAAAATTATGGTGGCCAACATCAAAAGCATGCTGAATAAAATATGCGCCTTTGATGATGAGGAATACAACGAAATCCTTCGCGGCAAATCCTCACTGAGCCCGAGCATCGCCAAACAGAAGATGGATATTTATAAAGAATACATTGACTATGTGGATCAGGCCGTTTACGGCAACGAAGAAATACTGTTGAGGCTCGATAAGCTGCTGCTCGAAATATCCAAGTTTAATTCATTGAGCATGGATGAGCTCGAGAGCATGCCGGCCTTGGGGGAACTCGATGCGCTGATCCGCGATTCGAAATGGTATAAATAATGCGAAACAAGCAATGACGCGATATAAAGCGCACCATGCAGGATTTTTATAAATTTTAAAGGAGCGAAGAAAAATGGCCAGCAACACAAAACGATTGCTCATCGTTATCGGTATCGCCGTGATCATGATCGCCGGCATTTTCGGCATTATCAGTTTGACTGAGGATGCGGGTAAATCGCAAAGGCAGATCACGCAAGAGGAAGCGTTGTCCGATCTTGACAAGATGTACAGGCAGATGGATGTTACAACGCTGGAGCCGGTAAAAGAAGCTGTGGAGCTGCAGACGACCGACATGAAGGATGTACTGCCGGACATTTCAAAATACCCGCAGCAGGTGACAAGCACCACCAGCGATTATGTTGAGATCATCTCGTCCACCGAAAAAGCGGGCACCGGCCAAGACGGCTGGCTTGTGGAGATGGCCGAGAAGTTCAATGCCTCCGGCGCAACAGTGAACGGCAAACCGGTGTCAGTGGCTGTGCGGGGCATCGCCTCGGGCGTGGCGGTGGATTACATATCGTCCGGCAAATATGTTTCGGATGCGTTCTCGCCCTCCAACGAGCTTTGGGGCGGCCTGCTGACCGCCAAAGGCATTGATGTGACGCTCGTTGAAAAACGCCTGACCGGCAACGTTGCGGGTATCGCGCTTTCCAAAGAAATGAACGATGCGATCGTTGAAAAGTACGGAAAGGTGAATGTGACGACCATCGCCGAGGCAACCATCGCGGGTGAACTGGCCATGGGGTACACAAATCCGTTCGCGAGCTCAACCGGCGCTAATTTTCTTATGTCACTGCTCTACACCCTTGATAAAGACGACCCGTTAAGCGAGACGGCGACCGGCCAATTTGTGAAGTTTCAGGCGAACGTGCCGTTTGTGGCGTATACCACGCTGCAAATGAAGGAATCAGCCGCGTCGGGTGTGCTCGGCGGCTTCGTGTTTGAGTCTCAGCAGTTCGCCAACTCGCCCGACTTAAAATCAGATTACTCATTCACACCGTTTGGTATGCGCCACGACAGCCCGGTTTATGAAATTGGCAAGCTCTCAATTGAGAAGAAGCAGATTTTGCAGCAGTTTATCGATTATTGCAAGACCCCGGAGGCGCAGCGCAAGGCGAGCGAATGCGGTTTCAACCAATACGACGACTATACGCCGGAATTGACAACCATGGATGGCTCAAAGCTGCCTCAGGCTCAGAAGCTGTGGAAGGATAAGAAAAACAGCAGCAAGGAAATCGTCGCCGTGTTTGTGGCGGACGTTTCCGGCAGCATGGGCGGTGAACCGCTCAACAATTTAAAGCGCTCGCTGCTCAGCGGAGCGAGCTACATCAATCAGGATTGCTCCGTCGGGCTGGTCACCTTCAGTGACGACGTCAGCATCGCGCTGCCGATCGGCAAATTCGATTTGAACCAGCGATCGCTGTTTACCGGCGCGGTTAAGAGCATGAGCGCCGCGGGCGGCACAGCCATGTTCGATGGCATCGTCGTCGCGGAAAAGATGCTTCAGGACGCCAAGGCCGACCATCCGAACGCCAAGCTGATGCTTTTTGTTCTGACGGATGGGGAGACGAACCAAGGGTTTACGATGAATCAGACGCAGAACATGATCGCCGGGCTTAAGGTTCCAGTCTGCACAATCGGGTATAACGCGGATCTTGATGTGCTGCAGGCCATCTCGTCGATCAACGAGGCGGCAAGCATCAACGCGGATACCGAAGATGTCGTCTATAAAATTACGAATCTGTTTAACGCGGAAATGTAAATAAGGAGGATAAACAAGTGAGCTTCAATATGCAGGTATCCGACCCGCAGCAGGTCAAAAAAGAAGTGGTGGAGCAAACCGGCAATACCACGGAAGAACAGAAGAAACTTAAAAGCCAGGCCGAGCAGAATGTAAACGCGCTGATTAAGGCCGATACCGAATCGACAGGGGAGAGGCTGTCTCTTGTAAAAAGCATCGAAGCGTTCGGGCGTGATTCAATGCAGCAGTCGTCGGCGAAGAATTCGCTGATGGCCATCACGGTCGGCAAGCTATCAAAGGCGGGCAGCGAAGGCGGTCAGGTATCCAAAAGCCTGGTTGATTTGCACCGTGAGATAAAGGATCTTGACCCGGGGCTGCTCGATTTCACGAAGACCGGCATCCTTGGGAAGCTGCTTAACCCCATTCGCGCTTATTTCGCGCGTTATGAAAAGGCGGATGCGGTGATTGCGGATATCATCACATCTCTGGATAAAGGCCGCAGTGCGCTCAATAACGACAACACCACGCTGGAGATTGAAGAGGGGGCATTGAGAGAGCTGACCAAGAAGATCAATCAGGAAATCGCGCTCGGTACGCTGATGGACGAGGAGTTAACCGCACGGCTGGAGAAAGCCAAAACGGACGGCATGGATGCCGAGAAGGTAAAGTTCATCGAGGAAGAAATCCTTTTCCCCTTAAGGCAAAGGCTGATGGATATGCAGCAGATGATCGTTGTGAATCATCAGGGCATCATCGCGATGGAGATTGTGCGCCGCAACAACAAAGAGCTGATACGCGGGGTCGACCGCGCGAAAAGCGTCACGATTTCGGCACTGCGCACGGCTGTGATGGTGGCCAGCGCGCTGTACAATCAAAAAATCGTGCTGAAGAAAATTCAGCTGCTGAATGAGACCACGAACAACCTCATATCGAGCACATCGAAGATGCTTAAGGAGCAGGGTACAGAGATTCACACCGAATCGATGCAGACCGGCGTATCGGTGGAAACGCTCAAAGCCTCGTACGCTGACCTGCTGGCGGCGGTGGAGGCCATCAGCACCTATAAGCAGCAGGCGTTGCCTGTGATGCAGCAGACGATTGAGACGTTCAGGCAGATGGCGCAGGAGGGCGAGGTTGTGATTCAAAAGCTCGAAAAGGGCAGCGCAATCAACTAATTCAAAACGGAAAGAGCCTCGGCTGTCTGGCAATGACGCCGGGGCTTTTGTTTTCTCGTTGATACAACTCAATTTTACGGTCTTGGTAAAAGATAATATCGAATTTCCGCAAGCCGAAATATGTGATAACATGAGAAAAGATGAATGAATTGCACATCAAACAAAATCAACTTGAGGTAGAGATGATGAGTAACGATCTTATTCAATGCCTGATGAACCTGCGAAAATCGGACATGCAGGATAACGCGCTGCACTTCGAAGAAAAATTGCCATCGTCTTGGAGCAAAGAAAAGATGGCGGAGAAGCTTGCACAAATCTATATAGAAAATGTTGAGAGTTTTTTGCCGATGCTGAGCCTATACACTCTATTGTTTATCAGTGAGGTCTTTGAACAAAAAATTAACGGTCAGATACCGCTGCAAAGCAAGGATAAAACATCGCAGGCTATGCTTGATGAAGTGCGCCCGCAGCTTGAGGTGTGGGGGCTTGTTCAATATAAAAATGCAGGCATGCACATTGCTGATTTTCTGGGAGAATACGTATGCAAAAGATTACCCAGCATCAAAGATATTGCCGTTGAAATGCAGGAAATGGAGAACTGTGCGCTGGGCATTTTCATCGCATATGGCTTCATTGAAGAAGAGCAGCTTATAAAGACATTAAACAGGTGTTTTCCTCGGATAGCAGCGCAGACAATCCGGTCGTTTATACAACACAGAACGAATTTGCTTTTGGTGTTGATATACGTTACCGTTGAGGACGAAACATGGTGGTTCTACCATACCATTGATAATATGCCCGAATGGTATGCGGCCATGCAAGAACGCAAGCATATTCCGTATCGTGAATACAGCAAAGAAGAGTACATCGATATGTTTTTAAAGGGCTTTGTGAAAACACCGAAGAAT
>JAEZIW010000180.1 GCA_023436525.1 Bacillota bacterium
TTCGTGGTGAACACCTTAAGGCCGTTTCAATCCGACGCCGATCATCTGGCCGAAAGCTTTGCACGCATTCAAACGAGCGCACGCCTGAAAGCCGATGGCTTTGTGCTGAACACGAACCTTGGCACCGGCACCACCGGCAGCGAGCTGGGCGAAGGCCTCAGCGTGGTTCAGGCATTGAGCGAGCGCACCGGCACACCGCTTAGGTACGTCAGCGGCACCAAAGAAACGCTGGCGCTGTTCAACGCACAGCACCCGGAGATTGAAGCGGAGCGCATTGAGCTCGAAATCTATACGCGGCCCGACTGGCTGTAACACTTGCAATGGTGCCAATATAAACTATAATGAAGAGAGTCTACAATTCGGGGGAACGGAGAACGGCAACTTATGAAAGTTTACGGCAATATATTAAGCACAATCGGCAACACTCCGCTGGTGAGGATCAACAAACTGTTTCAAAAACCCGGCGTTGAGATTTACGCAAAAAACGAAGGCACCAACCCGACAGGCAGCATTAAAGACCGCATTGCGCTTAAAATGGTGGAGCAGGCCGAAGCAGAGGGCACTCTACACGCGGGCAAAACAATCATCGAGCCGACCTCGGGCAACACCGGCATCGCTCTCGCGATGATCGGCGCGGTGAAGGGATACCCTGTTGAAATTGTGATGAGCAGCGCGGTATCGGAGGAACGCCAGAAGATGATCACGGCGTTTGGCAGCAAGGTGATACTCACGGCGGCGGATGAAGGCACCGACGGCGCGATACGCAAGGCACGCGAGCTGGTGGCGCAAAACCCCGAGAAGTATTTCATGCCCGATCAGTTCACGAACCGTTACAACAAGATCGCGCACTATTCAACCACAGCTGAGGAGATGATCCGCGATACCGAGGGGCGCATCACGCATTTTGTATCGGCACTCGGCACCTCGGGCACGCTGATGGGCACGGCCAAGCGTTTGAAGGAGCTGAATCCCGCTATCCGCATTGTGGAGGCGCACCCGGTGAAAGGCCATTACATACAGGGGCTCAAAAACATGAGCGAGGCCATCGTGCCTGACATCTATAATCCCGCAATGATCGATATTTCCATCATGATCGATTCGGAGGAGGCGTTTGACATGGCGCGCCGCATCGTGAGGGAAGAGGGGATTTTCTGCGGCATGTCGTCCGGCGCGGCGATGCTTGCGGCCATCAAGGTGGCCGAGCAGATTGAGAGCGGCATGGTGGTTTGCATATTCCCCGACCGGGGGGAGAAGTATTTGAGCACAAAGCTGTTTTAAAACCGGCCATAATTGCTGTTATTTAATACAACGATAAATAAAAAAGAGAGGCCAATCAGCCTCTCTTTTTTGATGAAACGCGAGCGTATGGCTAGCCGATGAGTAAGATTGAACCGCCCGAGTTTTTATTCAAGTCTTATTCCAAATGGTCAACCTTAATTCTGTTTTCACGATTATTGACAGCAACCAACACTGATTTGTCTTCCCGATAAAACAGACCATCTTTCGGAGTAAACATATTTCACATTTTCGACAACCTCGATAGTATTTTTTGTTGACGCTTTATTGATATTCTTTTAATATATAACTATTATATACATATTAAACCATAGCAACTATGCGGCGACATTCACACCACTTTGTTTCTGTATTTGTTTTATCAGTCTTTAATGGCAGATGGCACACATCTGCTGTTCAAATACAAAGCTGTCCGTTCTCGATAATGTCAAACAATTTTACCCAAGCAAGATAATCTGTAAGGAGTGAAAACAAATGAGAAAAAAGCTGATTAGCTGGATACTGGCTCTCGTGCTGGTGATTTCGTGCGTCCCGACGGCGCTGGCGGCGGATTTGCCCGAAAAGCCGGTTGGGGCCGAACGGTATAACCAACCCCAAAGTGACAATGGAATTTCCAGGGATACAATAATACGAGGTTATGAGAAATGGCGTGCCTGGTGGAAAAGCTGGCACAGCGAAACAGTCACTTATCAGACTGACGGTGACTGGAAATACTATGTGGAGGGTGGCAATGCCATCATCACGGCCTATCTGGGCAACAGCACGGATGTTATAACTCCAACAACCGTCGGCGGCTATAATGTGACTGTTATCGGCTCCGGCACGTTTGGTTACATGACAGACCTGAACTCCGTCACAATTTCGCAAGGCGTTATACAGCTTGGTGATTTTGAGTTTGAAGACGGAGAAGGCGGCACGTTTATCGAAGGCGAAGTATTTGAAGGTTGTGAGTCGCTGACAGCAGTGAACCTTCCCATAACGTTAGAAACGATAGGACGATCCTGTTTTTCTTGGTGTATGGACTTAGAAACCATAACGGTAACGGCAGGCAATGAAAATTTTAGTACAGTAGAAGGCGTTCTGTTCAGCGATACGGTTGACGGTAAGACCATGCTATGCTATCCCGCTGCAAAAACAGCAACAACCTATACCATACCGGCCGGAGTTCGTGTTGCTGAGGGGGCGATGCAAAGCAACGGGTATTTGGCAGAACTCACAATCCCGAGTACAGTGCAAATAGACTGGCGAGGCATTGAATATTTGCCCGGCCTGAAAAAAGTGACTGTTGAAAACGGCGCAACGTCTATCAACGGTTTTGGGGGCTGCTGGCAGCTGGAAAGTGTGACTCTCCCGAATTCCATTAAAACAATAGGGGAAGAAGCTTTCTCATATTGCAGCAAGCTGACGTCAATCACTCTTCCGGATCAATTGGAAAGCATCGGATGGAATGCATTTTCAGGCAGCGGCCTTACAAGTTTGCAAATACCGGCTTCAGTTAATGATATCCAGCCGAATGCTTTTACGAGTTGCCAATATCTCACTTCCATCGCCTTTGCAGGCGTAGACTATTATCAGGTCGTTAATAATATATTGTTCACCAAAGGCCAAGATAAGCTGCTGGTGTATCCTGCCGGAAAAAGCGACCTAAGCTATATCGTTCCTGAAGGTGTTAAAGAGATTGTCGACAGTGCCTTTAGCGGAGCAAAGCTTACGAGTATCACTTTGCCGATAAGCCTAGAGGGTATTACGGGCTGGAACTTTTCCGGCTGCTCTGATTTGCAAAGCATAACAGTACCGTCAGAGAACACTCTGTTTAAAGATATAGACGGCGTGCTCTTTACTAAGCAAGATGTAAACGGATTTATGGAACTTATCGCGTATCCTCTTGGGAAAAGTCAATCGAGTTATACGGTACCCGACAAGGTGACTAAAATAAAGGATTCTGCATTTTCGTCCTCAAACTTGTCGCAGATCATTTTGCCGGATAGCCTTGTGGAAATCGAAAATTGCGCCTTCATGGATTCTTCTCTTGCAAGCATCACAATTCCTAAGAATGTCACAACGATCGGTGAATCGGCTTTTGCATATGGTGATCTTGAAACGGTGACATTCGCCGAACCTGCGTCTGTCAACGAAATCTGTTCTGGCGCTTTTATGGGAACGCCGCTGTCAAGCGTAAGAATACCTGCATCTGTCATAACTATCGGTGATGACGCTTTTTCATGGTGTGAGCAACTGGCCTCTGTTGATGTCGATGCCGCCAATACGCATTATAAAAGTGAGGACGGCGTGCTTTTTTCCGGTGACGGAAAAACACTGATCCTGTTTCCCCCGGCAAAAGGTTTATCCGGCAGTAAGGCATCGGGTGCGCAAACAAGCCATGCAACAACGGCCACGAGCTATACATTACCCAATTTTGTAGAAGAAATTTCATCGAATGCTTTCGCATCAAGCAGGTTAACCAGCATAACAATATCCGAAAATGTTAAAACGATTGAACCAAATGCTTTTGTAAACAACTACAACCTAAGCAAAGTTATTGTTTACAGCAACAGTGTCGCTTATAAAGAAGCCGCAATAAATGGACTTTCAGATGCTCTGGGTGATGACGTATTCAATGGTTCACCAAATGTAGTCCTCTGCGGCCGCACCGGTTCTACAACTCAGGCCTATGCCCAAAGATATGGCTTGCCGTTCAAAACTATTCCCTCTACAGTTTCGCTGAACACCGCCTCAGCCACATTGTTTATCGGTACATCAGATAAGCTCAGCGCTACCACAAGCCCTGCTGGCGCGGAACTCGCATGGAACAGCAGCAATCCGTCCGTTGTGTCGGTTGACTCGGGCGGAAATATAAAAGCAAACGCTGTCGGTACCGCCACCATCACAGCAACGAGCTTTGATAAGTCGGCAAGCTGCACCGTCAACGTCATTAATCCAACGCCCGTGGGCTTAAGCTGCACCAAAACCGATGCCACAATCTACGGCGCTGCGAACGGCTCGGTAACCATCACGGCCACAGGCGGCAACAGCGGCAGCTATGAATATTCCCTCGACGGCGGCGCAAGCTGGCAAGCATCCAACGTGTTCGGCGGGCTCGCCGCAAACACATATACAGCGGTTGTACGCGATGCCGCATTCCCGAGCAACACCGCCACTCAAATTGTGGCGGTGGGTCAGCCCAACTATATAGGTACCGTTCCCGCTGCGAAAATACCGTCTAAAGTAAACGCAGGCAATGCGGTAACGGTTCTGCCTCCTGCGGTGCCCAAAGGCTATACGGCTCAGTCAACAACGTTTTCTTCCAGCAACCCGGCCATCGCAACGGTGGACGCAAACGGAAATGTCACTTTCATCGCCGGGGGCAAAGTGACAATCATCACTAAAGTGGTCTCTCAAATGGTGGACAAGAAAGGTAAAGTCAAAACCAAAACCACCACCGTTAAAAAGACGATTACTGTCCAGCAGCCAGTCTCTTCCATCTCGCTGAATCTTGGCAGTACCACCATTGCGCGAACTCAAAAGGTGAAGCTCGCCGCATCCGTAGCCCCCGGAACCGCAAGCAACAAAAAGGTGACGTGGAAGTCGAGTCATCCCAAAGTTGCATCGGTTTCGAGCAGCGGCGTGGTCACCGGTAAAGCGGGCGGCACAGCGGTCATCACCTGTACCGCTAAAGACGGCAGCCGAGTCGTCGCAAGCTGCACGGTGACCGTTACGCCGATTTACCCGACGGGCATAAAAATGAGCAAGGCGGCGCTGACGGTAAAGCTTGGCAAGACGGCATCGCTTAAAGCGACAATCGCTCCGAAAAACACCGATTTTAAGACGGTCACCTGGGCCAGCAGCAATCCTGCCGTGGTCACGGTGGACGCCAAAGGAAAGATCAAGGGCATCTCTGCCGGAACAGCTGTGATTACCGCAGCCACGAGCAGCGGACAAATGTCTTCCTGCACAGTCACTGTGCAATAACAGGCTCAAGTCGTCATATCAAAAGGCCGCTGACAATAGCTTCAGCGGCCTTCTTTCGTTGTCAGTTAAATTGCGTTAATCAGCACGATACCGAGCGCACAAATTCGGCCGTTGCGCGAATCAGCGCGTCCATCTGCTCATCCGTGCCGATGGTGATGCGCAGATAGTCATAAATGCGCGGTTTGTTGAAATGCCGCACGTAAATGCTGTTTTCCGCAAGGTAATTCTTCAGTGCCGCCGCGCTGAGCCCCGGATGTGACGCGAACACGAAATTTGCTTTAGACGGCAGCACCTTAAACCCAAGCTCATTGAGCCGCTCGGTGGTGAGCTCACGCGTTTTTATGATCTTCCCGCTCATTGCCGCGCAATAGTCCGTATCAAGAATCGCCGCTGCTGCCGCGTCCTGCGCAATCATGTCGAGCGGATACGAATTGAAGCTGTCTTTAATGCGCACCAGCCCTTGAATTAAGTGCGGCTGCCCGAGCGCAAACGCCACACGCAGCCCCGCGAGCGCATGCGATTTGCTCATTGTCGAAACGATCAGCAGATTCGGGTATTTCGGAATCAGCGATGCCGCACTGCCCGCGCCGAACGACGCGTACGCTTCGTCCACAATCACCACATGCTCACTGTTGTTTTGCAAAATACGCTCCACCTCGGCAAGCCCCAGCGCGATACCGGTTGGCGCGTTCGGGTTTGCGAGCACCACGCCGCCGCCCGTCAGGCCGTCCACGGGAATCGTGAAATCGCCGTTCAGCGGAATAAGCCTGTAGCTGATGCCATATAGATCAGCCCAGACAGGATAAAAGCTGTATGTGATATCGGGGAACACGACGTCCCCGTCGAAAAACGCCTGAAACGCAAGCCCCAGCACCTCATCCGAACCATTGCCGCAAAACACATGCTCTTCCGTCAGCCCGTAAATTTGCGCCACGGCGCTTTTGAGGCTGCCGCCATCCGGTCTCGGGTAAAGGCGCAGCCGTTCACCCGCAAAGTTTTTCAGCACCTCGAGCGCCTTGGGAGACGGCGGGTACGGGTTTTCGTTCGTATTGAGCTTGATGATGCCGCTGCCCTGCGGCTGCTCGCCCGCCTCATACGGCGTAATCGACGCGGCCTTGCGGCTTAAAAACTGAGCCAAAGCGAACCTCCAAGATTTTTCTTTATATTAACACAGCCATACAAAAAGATTAACAATTTTTTGCGTCCGTGATAAAATCATGGGTATGAACAGATGCTTATGGGCGAGCGGCACCGACGATCTGATGCGCGACTACCACGACAACGAATTCGGACGAAGAAAAAACAGCGACCAGGCGCTGTTTGAAAAGCTGTGCCTCGAATGTTTTCAGGCGGGGCTTTCCTGGCGCACCGTGCTGTATAAGCGCGAGGCGTTCCGCCGCGTGTTTCACGGTTTTGACCCCGGCCGGGTTTCGCAAATGACACCGGACGACGTGGAAGCGCTGATGAACGACAGCAGCATCATTCGCAACCGCCTCAAAATTGAAGCGGTGATACACAACGCGCGGCTGCACCTCGTTCAGTTCCCTTCCGAAGGCAGCTTTGCGGCCTATGTTTACAGCTTTACAGACGGCGCTGCGCTCTGCAGTGACTTTAAAAAGCGCGGTTACCGCTTTTTAGGCCCCACCATCTGCGAATCGTTCCTCGGCAGCGTGGGCGCGATTGAAGGCCACGAACCCATCTGCGATTTGTACAAAGGCTAATACGCTTTTTCGATAAAAAAGTCGGCCATATCCTGCGCCATCTGTCGGCGCTCCTGTGAGCCTTCCATATCCGTTAAGCGTTGGGCCAGTTCTGCAGAATGGAACGGCGCACCGATGAACACACACGGCAACGCATCGATAAAATCGGCATCCAGCGCGTCGGAATAGATGTGCGCATCTGTTATCCTGCCATCCTTAAGCGAGAAGTAAAAATCCACTCGACCCCACGCAAACCGCACGCCCGTTTCAATGTCAAAGCGCGGTGAACACCCGAGCTTCCACTCCCACGACGCATTGCGCGCTTCGAGCGCTGCCACAGCCTCTTTGTCCCGTATGACCAGCGGTTCATACTTTCCGTATATTGTCTCAAAGCTTTCGCACAGTGCACTCACCATCTTCTCCACGGTGATTTCAGGGTTGCGCTCCTTTAAGTTGCACACGCGCGCGCGCACCGATTCCACGCCCTTGGAGACGATTTTGTCTTGAGATACCGACAAATACCGCGCCAGCCGCGTCATGTCGGCATCAATCAGTATCGTGCCGTGATGAAACGCGCTCGTTTTCCGGTAGCAAAACGCGTTGCCCGAGAACTTCGCGCCCTCTGAAAGAATATCGTTGCGGCCCGAAAACTCCGCATCGATACCCAGCGACTTCACCGCTTCGAGAATCACGCTGAGCTGACGATTCAGATCATAATCGTTTTTGTCCACAATGAACGAAAAATTAAGGTTACCCATGTCGTGAAACACCGCGCCGCCGCCCGATATGCGCCGCGCCAGCTTGCCGCCCTCGCTTTCGAGCAGCGCGTGACGGCATTCCTTCCACGCGTTCTGATTCTTGCCGATCACCACGGTGTTCTGGTTCCGGTAAAGGTACAGCACGCACGTTTCAGGCGGAAGATTGTTGAGAACATGCTCCTCAAGCGCAAGATTGGCCCACGGGCATACCGAGTCTGACATATGAAAATAGAAATGCTGCAGCATTTAAAGAGCCTCCTAGTGGGATTAATGCCACTATAACATAACATCAGCCGGCATACCATGCCAATATGCCGTATATCTGTTCAAAATTGAACGCAGGAGCTGCGGCATTTGTATCGCTGTCTTTGGTTTGTTGACATCATCGGTTATTCATTGTATAGTAAATATTGGTTTATCGGATATTTTCATGCAGAAAGGAAGCGTTTTTTTGTGATACTATCAGGCAAAAAAATTGGGATCGGCTCTCTTTCGCTGCTGTTGTTCGTGTGTGGGGTGCTGTTTGCCGCGAATTTAGGTGATCAATGCTACGGGGATATCACTCTGCGTTTGCTTGGGCTGCGGGCATGGTCAAACGGCAGTCATGGTTTCCACTGCACGATCTTTTATTCGCTTATCTTTTTCATCCCCTCGTTACTCATCGGTTTGAGATTCAGTGCCCAATGGGGCGCGACGGCAGGCAAAATGCTGTCATTATCTGCGTGCGCCATCACCGGTGTGCTTTTCGTGTTCTTTTTCATCAGTATATTCGTTTAGGGCATCTTTCTTCTCACTAAAACGCAACACATATTATCGCCGTTACAGCGGCGAATCACCATTAACCGCGAAAAATAATAAGCGGTTTTATTCGGTACCGCTCAAAAAATATTGTCAACACGGCTAGACCAAGGCTTTGGGTCGCCCTGACTT
>JAEZIW010000193.1 GCA_023436525.1 Bacillota bacterium
CTTACGGCACTTGCATACGGCGTCACCGCGCCAGTTTTTTTGGCAACCGCCGCGCCTTGTGCCTTTACTGTTGCCGCATCCGGCGCTGCATCCCCGGATGCATAAACAAGATAGTAATACGTACTAAATTCATTAGGTGTAAAGTTTAGTGTTGCACCGGATGTCGACACATTGCTGACACTGATGGCGCTGAGCGTAGGCGGGGTGGTGTCTGATCCCAATGTACCAATTATTCTGATATTGTCAACGCCCATTTCCTCTCTGACTGAATTACTATTTGCAGCTATACGAATTTGCAAATTCGTTCCTAATGATGGAATGCTGTATGTGTACTCGGTAAAAGCTGTGCTGATAGCGGTGCCATCTTTTGTACCATCCGCATTTGCGTCCTCAGTATAGCAGGTATCGCCATATAGTGTTATATACTGCGCTCTTGTTGCAAATGCCCCTCCGTCATAAGCATATTGAATTTTCAAATACTCTGTGCCTTCTTTGCTGGCCATCACATTATTATTGGCCGCAACAAGCACTTTTACCTGAAGGTTTGAATAACCCGTTACATCGACCGGGTTCAGTGTAACGTATACCGGATCGTCGGCGGTGCGTCCGTAATCGGTATCCTCTCCGTAAAAATAAAACGTTCCCTGATTTCCAGAAAAGGCATCGTCTGGGTTTACTGCTGTTCCATCAGTTCTCTGCCACCAGGCATCACCGGATGTAATTTGCTCACCTGTCACTGTATAACCTGACAGTTCTGTCTCAAAATCGACAGTTGCAAGTGTTATATCCGCCGCCAAAGCAGGTGCTGCGAATATCGGCAACAACGTCACCACCATAAGCATGATAATAACTATCGGTATCAGTCTCTTCGCAACTCGATTCTTCATGTACCTTTTCCTCCTCATATACCCGCTTCGGCAATGCTCTATTTATTCTCTTTGTCCTGTAACTCCGTCTTTATCTCTCTCAGCAGCGCCGCGTATTCGCGGCACTTGATAAGTTCATGTTGTCTAAACACCGATGTCGTCTGTTAAAATATCTTCTTTTAACGACTCAAGAAACATCGAATACGCCTGCACATGAAACGTCTGCCACTTGTAGGTGTATTCCGCTGTCCTGTAATTCGAACCGTTTCTCGAAAACCCGAGCGTCCCGACGAATTCCTTCTTATTGTTTAATAGAATGTCTTTGAGTTGTTTGAGAATATTTCTGCTTATTTCAAGCTGAGTATCTAAAAACTCCAGCTGTTCCTCTTTGCTTAATGTACCGGAAAAAAAGAACTGCAGCATAGATGACGAATGCGTGGAGAAATCAGATTGGTTGGTGGCAAGCAGCCACGCGCGCAATGCCTCACGGCCGCTATTCGTAATCTCATATAGTTTTTTGCTCGGCCCCGCATCGCGCTCCACACCGCTGACCCTCACGAAGCCGCCGTCTTCCAGCTTTTTAAGCGATCGGTAAATCTGCGCCTGATCCGCAGGCCAAAAGTACACAGCCGATATATCAAACAGCTTTTTAATATCGTAACCGGATAATTTGCTTGCAGATAAAAATCCTAAAATTCCACAATCCAGCGACATCTTATGATGACTCCATACTATATAAGACTTGTCTTATATAATATTATACAGACAGGCAGAATCACTGTCAATTATTGATTAATTCTGACGTAAATCGTCACGATTCCAAAGTAAATACAGTCAAAAGGAGGAAAGCTCATCTGGCTTATAAAACATATACAGCTTGAATAAATAAAAAACTCCGCATTGCCAGCGGATGATGATTCTATTGTTTTTATTCGGGTATCGGCGCTCTTTGCCGCTCCTATTCAGTATAAAAAAGGGAGATGGCAGACCATGCAAGAACCTAGGCTGGAACCCGCATGGTCTGCGGGAAATAGCGAATATTGTAACACTTCGGACATTATCGATTAATAACTATCAGTCGCTGACGTAATGAGCGTTGAGTCAACAACGACATCATCAATATAGGCGTAAAAGTACGATCTTAAGCGGTATGTCCCGCTGGTCACGCTGTAGGTGTTTGACCATGAACCGGAATTGCCGCTCACGGTTTTGCTCCAACTGGTCACTGTAGACCATGAACCGTTAACGTATTTTTGCAGGTAACTTGTCAACCTTAACTCATCAACACCTGAGGCCGTCATTAACGTGGACATATAAGCGACCCCGCCGCTGATTTCAAAGCTGGATGTGGCAGTTGTTATATACACGAGCATCGGTGTCGTCAAGTTGATTTGCAGATCATCTTCATCCGCCGCGAAAGCCTGCATTGGCATAAGGCAGCTTAGCAACAGAGTTACACAGACTATCAATGTGAAAACCCTCTTTTTCATGAGCACACCTCCTCACACAATATAAAAAACCCCTGTCTACTACTAAAACCGCGCAAACAGAGGTTTTGTTACAAAATTCAATAAAATTTTTTTATTTATAATACTCGAGGCTGTCAGCCATATGAACAATATCCTCCTCATCAATAGTACCGCCCAGCAAAAACGTATTTTTCTGGTACTTAAACAAAAGTGTGCTCTGGCCATTTTCCAGGAAAAGCTGCCCCGTCTGGTCTTTCACAGGCACTTCCTTTTGAATACCATTGTTGCTGACTTGTACCGCAGAACCTTCAATCAGGAGTTGAAAAATAATGAAACCGTCGCTATCGTTAATATAACGAACTGTATATATTCGTCCCGCTCTATCAACAAAATCAAGCTTGTAACCTTCCGGCACATAGCTGGGCAAAAATGTACCTTTTATCTCTTCTTTATTGGAATCGTAGATCCCTGAGACATCCACAACGCTGGCTGAATAAGCCCCATCCTCTACCCGCCCAAAAAACTCTAGCGCCGGAACACGAAACGCGTCAACCGACATGACAACGGTTGTCGAAACGGCAAGGAACGCGATCACTATCACAGCAACGCGCGTGAGGGCTTTGCCCGTGCGTCTGCAAGCACTCTTTCGCCTCATCGTCTTGAAATAAGCGCTCATTCTGTTATCAAACTCAGAAGAATATGTGCGGGCCGCCATCTCTTCGGGTATTGCGATTTCACCGGCCATATCATCCATTCTCAGTTCAGAAGCGTACTTGAGCATTTGGTCAACGATGTTCAACGATTTTATTTGTTTTTTCATATTTGGTTTCTCCTCTCGCTCAGCTTCTCCACCAATAGTTTTTTGGCTCTGTGAAGCCTGACTCTGACCAACTCATCCGAAATATTAAAGAAAGATGCAATTTCCAGTGTAGAGTAGTCGGAAAAATATCTCAGAAGAATAATATCGGAATATTTCGGGTCAAGTTCGGCGATAGCGTTTTTAATTTCGTCGATGCTCTCGTTCTTAACCACCAAATCCAGCGGGAGTGCATCCCCGTCCGGTATATCTGTTAAATCATCGTCGGTGCAAGTAAGCGCGCCGTGCCCCTTCGATTTTAAAATGCTGATGGCAACATTTCTGGTGACGATGACGATAAAGCTCTTTGTTTTGCTGCTGGTTACGGAATCAATGGTAAATCTGTTTTTCTCCAGCTTCAAAAAAGCGGTCTGCACAGCATCCTCAGCCAAATAGCCGTCTCCCAGTATTTCAAAGGCGACGAAATACATAAGCCGGCTGTACTGCCTATAAATCTGCTCCAATAATATATGCTTTTGCGTACGGTTCGTCTTTTCGTAAGACTCTGTCTTGGCCACAAACAGTCTCCTTTAATGGTTGTCTGTCATCTTTGTGAGCACCACTGTCATTAGCCACATATGTGCGCTTTTGGATATATTGTAATTTATTTAGCGTTTGTTGACCAGAAGAAATATTTAATATGCTGTTCTGTGCATTCACACGATGTTCAAAGTCGGCTGTACAGCGTCGATTCAGGGGTTGAGTTTTGCATCTGAACTGCTATAATCAAAGTAGACACATACCCATAAAAAACCTGAATCACCGCTGTGCTTTATCTGTTTCGACACTTAAACCCGTTTTTTAATCGAATCTATTACTCAGCCTCACGTTTTGCCCGAAGGAGGATCGATGATGATCATGAAACTGCCCGAAAAGCTTAAGATCGGGGTGGCTTCGGCTGCGACACAGATTGAAGGCGGCGATAAAAACAACAGCTGGTACGCTTGGTATCAAAAAGGCCGCATCAAAGACGGCGCAGACCCTTCCGTTGCGACCATGCATTACCAGAATTACGAACAAGATGCTCAGCTGATGCAGGCTATGGGCATTCGCCATTACCGCCTCGGTCTTGAATGGGCACGCCTCGAACCGCAGCCGGGCGTTTTCGACGAAGCGGCTTTTCAGCATTACCGTGAGGAATTGCTGCTGCTTAAAAAGCTCGGTATTTCCCCGTTGTTAACACTGCACCATTTCACAAACCCGATGTGGTTTGAAAACATGGGCGCATTTGAGAAACGCGGAAGCATCGATATTTTCCTGCGCTTTGTCAGCAAAGTGATAGATGAACTCGGTGATATCGTGTCGGAATACATCACCATCAATGAGCCAAACGTCTACGCGACGAGCGGCTATTTCTTCGGCGAATGGCCGCCGGGCCAAAAATCGCTGATTAAAGCCCTCCGCGTGATGGGCAACATGTGTGAGTGCCATTTGCGGGCGTATACGCTGATACGCAAAAAGCGCATTTCGATGGGTTATGTTGATACGCATGTGAGCTATGCGCACCATATGCGTGTGTTTACACCGATGAACAGCAAAAAACTCCGCGACCGTCTGGGGGCGCGGCTGATGAAAAGGCTATTCCAATCGTCGATTTCCAGCGCGTTTCTCACCGGCAGAGGCGGCTGGCCCCTGCGGCGTATGCGCGGCGTCAAGCGCGGGCTCTACTGCGATTTTCACGCGGTGAACTATTACAGCCGCACGGCGGCGACGGGCCTGAGTGCCGGGTTCCTGCCCGGCGTTCCCGTGAATGACCTCGGGTGGGAGATCTACCCGCAGGGCATCGCCCTGTGTGCGCGTGAGCTATACACACTTGCCAAGCTGCCTATTTACATCACCGAAAACGGCACCTGCGACGAAAATGATGCTTTCCGCAGCCGTTACATTTATGAGCATCTCAAGGCCCTTTGCGAAAGCAATTTGCCTGTCCATCGTTATTACCATTGGTGCTTCACCGATAACTTCGAGTGGGTAGAAGGCTATTCCGCGCGGTTCGGCATAGTTCATGTGGATTACAAGACGCAGCAGCGCACCGTGAAGAAGAGCGGCGCATTCTTCTCTGAGATGATCAAAGAGCACGGCGTTTCGCAGCAGATGTTTGACGAATACTGTGATGTGGATTACAAGATGAATTGAATTCCGGGGCAACCCTCCGGTTATAAAACATAAGTTGAGGTACAGATATGGATTTCATCATCAGTCTCCTGCCTTATATTGTTATAGCGTTGATAATCGGTTTTACCTTGTATTTTTCGTTAGCGGGCAGCCGCAATGCAAAAAACACCTTCTTCTTCGGCATGGGCACAATCGGCCGCGACATGTTCTATTCAATGGAGAGCATGTTTTTGGTCTATTTCCTCACCGAGGTGCTCGATCTTTCGGACGCGATGTTCGGCATTATCGGTGGCATACTGACAGGCCTTCGCGTGTTTGACGCACTGAACGACCCCATAATGGGCCTCATTGTGGACAATACAAAATCGCGCAGAGGCAAATACAAGCCGTGGATACTGATCGGCGCACTGGCCAGCGCGTTTTTCATGGTGATGCTGTTCACCAATTTGAATGTCCCCTCCGGCTGGTATATCGCCATATTCGCGGTCTGCTATTTGGCCTGGGACATCACATACGGCCTCAACGATATCGCTTACTGGTCGATGCTGCCCGCGCTTTCGCTTGACCAGCGTCAGCGTGAAAAGATCGGTTCGTTTGCGCGTATCTGCGCCAACGTCGGCCTTTTTGCCGTGGTTGTGGGCATACTGCCCGTCACCGAGGCGCTGGGCCAGGCGCTGGGCAGCCCCCAGCAGGGGTGGTTCGTTTTTGCTATCGCCATCGCGGTGGCCATGGTCGGGTTTCAGCTTTATACGATACTCGGTGCCAAGGAACATCGCGCTGAGTTTAAAGACGAAGAAAAGACCACGCTTAAAGGCATGTTTCACGCGATCGTTAAAAACGACCAGCTGCTGTTCACCGTTATATCCATGGCGCTGTTCACCATCGGCTATATAACCACAACGAGCTTTGGCACCTATTACTTCAAATACGCCTTTAAGGACGAAGGCATGTATCCGCTGTTTGCCGGTATTCTCGGCGTGTCTCAAATTGCCGCGCTGATTATTTTCCCGCTGATCAGCAAACGCATCACGCGCAAGAAATTCTACTTTATCGCCACCGGGCTTGTGCTCGCGGGCTATGCGCTGTTCTTCTTCTCACCGATGAATATGATACCCATCGGTATCGCGGGTGTACTGCTGTTTGTGGGCGAAGCGTTCATTCAGCTGCTGATGCTGATGTTCCTGTCTGACACGATTGAGTACGGTCAATGGAAAACCGGCAAACGCAACCAGGCCGTCACGCTATCGGTTCAGCCGCTCATCAACAAAATCGGCGGCGCGATTGCAACCGGCATCATGACCGTTACGCTGATCATTAGCGGCATCAACAGCGCAAAGGATGTTAATGATGTGACGAACGAGGGCCTGCTGACCCTCAAGCTCGCAATGTTTGTGATCCCGCTGATTTGTATTATCGTCGGGTATCTGATTTACCGCGCAAAATACAAAATCGACAAACCATTCTACGAGCAGATCGTGAAGGAATTGGCCGAGAGAGGCGATATAAAAGGCAACATAGCAGAGTGATGGTATTGAGGAGGCAGCCCGAAAAACGGGCTGCCTTTTTTATGGCTGTGCGCTTATGTTATAATCACCACTATTGGTATTTGTTTCTTGTCGATTATTGTGGTATATAGTACTAATAACATATTGAGGAGTTCATAGTGGAAAACCCCAACTACATATTAAAAGCCAACGAAGGCGTATTCACAGTTAAGAATACCAAGACAAAGCGGGAGAAGCTGAAAAGAGCGGCACAGATTATTGCCGGCATCTTCATCATTGTCATACTGCTTTTATATGGGCAAATATGGGCTGTTTTATTACTATTTACGAGCGGAATAGCCACAGGCGCGGTGATTCGCCACAAGAAAGGAACACCGTATATATTACAAATCCTGCGGGGTGTTAGGGCTCCGGGCAAGCCATTATTAGGCGACTCACCTATCACATCGCCTTCGCCTTTCGAACTCTGGTTTTTTGACGACCATCTGATCATCTACAGGGAAAAGCTCTACTGTAACAGAAAGCTCAGCAGAAAAAAATATGATAAGCTGCTTTATAAAGATATCCGGCAATGCGAATACAGAATGATATCCGGCAGAATCATCTTTTTCGGCATTGTGGAAAGCATCTGGTACGACTACAACGAGGACGGCAGCCTGCCACAGCGCCCGACATATCACAAAACGACGGACAGCAACAGCTACTTTTATACGACAGAAGAACCGAGCATCGATTTTGTGGCGGAAATTGAAGACCATTCTCCGATTCATGTCGTCATGCTGGATAAATGAACATCAAGCCGAACCCCATAAGGTCGTTGAGATCATCAAGAAAGTTACAAATATCATTTCGTTGGAGAGTAAGCGCAAACCCGGAAACACTATGCGCTAACTGATCAAAATAAATGAAAAGTTACGGTAGGTGTCATTCTGAACGAACGTAGTGAAGTGACTATGAAGTGGAAAAGAATCTGTCACAACAGATCCTGATCCACTATGTAGTCGTCGCTTCGCTCCTCACTACGAAGTGAACTGGATGACAGAAAGAGTTGCTATCTATAATAATGACAAAACATAATTTTTCGAAAGTTTGGAAGCTGTCTCACAAGGCGGCTTTCAGTCTTGTTTTTTGATCACATACAGGTTTGAGCCAAAGTCACCGAGCAGGCGCGTGTGCTCATTGTAATAACTGCCGATAAACTGATTATTGAGTTGCAGCCCCGCGTTCAGCATATCCCCTCGGCACTCATAGCTCTCCACACAGTCGGTCAGCCGGTAAAACCGCCCCACCGTACGCAGCACAAAGCCCTCCGGGTTCAGCGATACGGGCAGAATGTGCTTGACCAGCCCGCCGAACTGCTTAATAAACAGGCTCTGCGGCCTTGTTTTCACCCTGTATCGCGCAGCCGGGTCAAAGCCCGCGAGAGGCAATATATTATGGCCCTCTGCCGCTGCCGCCTGCGTCTGAAAATAGCCCGCCACGGCCTCGCTGCCGTCTGCCGCCGCGCACTGCCAGTGCACCTTGTTCTGTTTGTATGCGGGCAAGCGGCTGAACCGCCCGTATTGAAACGTTGCTCTATGCGCTTTGTAAAACGCAATCTGTTCTTTAATCTCCCGGCGCTGTACGCGCGTCAAATACTTCAAATCCATCTCGTACCCGAGGCAACCGAAGCACGCGACGTTGAACCGTGTGACCAGCGGCGTGTTCCTCAGCGTTTGCTGATGCGGCGCTTCGGAGACATGCGCACCCATCGCGGAGAGCGGGTACAGATGCGACAGCCCGCCCTGTATCTTAAGCCGCTCTATCGGGTCGGTATCGTCTGATGCCCACACCTGCGGCGAGTAACACAGCATCCCAAGGTCGAACCGGTTGCCGCCCGACGAGCAGCTTTCCAGCAATATATGCGGGCGCGGCCGGAAGATACGTTCCAGCACATCATACAAGCCCATGATATAGCGGTGAAAAAACTCGCCCTGATGCTGCAGCAGCGGCGAATACGCGTCGCTGATATGGCGGTTCATGTCCCACTTCACGTAACTGACATCCGCTTCGTCGAGAATACGCGATACGTTTTCCACAATATAGTCGCGCACCGCCGGGTTGCACAAATCGAGCACCAGCTGGTTCCGGCCGAGACGCGGTGTTCGGCCCGGCGTGGTAACCGCCCAATCGGGATGCGCGCGATACAAATCGCTGTCCGGGTTCACCATCTCCGGCTCAAACCACAGGCCAAACTGCATACCGGTTTTTCGTATTTTGTTCGCGAAGCGCGGCATACCGCCCGGCAGCTTCTTTTTGTTGACGGTATAATCGCCTAGCCCCGCATGATCGTCGTTGCGTTTGCCGAACCACCCGTCGTCGAGCACGAACAGCTCAATGCCGAGCCGTTTGGCCTGCTTTGCAAGGCGCAGCAGCCTTCGCTGATTGAATTTGAAAAAATGCGTTTCCCAGTTGTTAATCAGCACCGGCCGTTCTTTGCACTGCCAATCGCCGCGCACGATATGCGCGTTCACAAAGTCGTGAAAGTGCGCGCTGATGCCGTTAAAGCCTTTGCCGCTGAACGTCATCACCGTCTCGGGCGTTTCAAAGCGTTCGCCTTTGTCAAGCGCCCATTCAAAGCAGTGCGGGCTGATTCCCAGCTGCACACGCACGAGATCTTGCGCGGACAGCTCAACCGCACCGTAATGGTTGCCGCTGTAGACGAGGTTGAAGCCGTACACTTTTCCGTGCGATTCGCCCGCCCCGGCTTCGGCCAGCAGGAACCCGGGGTTGTGTCGGTTGCTGCTCGCGCCCGTGGTGGATTCGTTGACATACAGCCCAACCTGCACAGGCCGTTCATGCCGATGCGCTTCTTTAATCCAACCGCCGTCAAACGTAATCAAGCGAAAGCCCCTGTTCGGCAAATCCGTCATCATACTCATCAGCCGCCGAATCACCAGCGGCTTATCGTTATGGTTGATCAGCACCGCACGGCGGGTGATCACATCTGTTTTCGGGTATACCGTGAAAAAAAGCAGCAACTCTGCCCGGCTCGGCTTGTCCTCCAGCGTGATCTCGAGTGTGTCGCAGTCGTCCTCTTGCCCATAGGCGCCGGGCAGCGTCTCGGGTGTCACCGCTCCCCGCACGATAGAGTGATTGCGATAGACGAAATCGCACGCAAAACTGCCGTCCGGCATTTTCAGCTCTGCCGGGGCATGCCTATAGTCGCCTTGCCCGATGCCCGACCATTCAAGAGCCATTGTATCAAGACAATAGGTTGGGTCGGCTTCGTTGTAAAGCACGCTACTGCCGTACATCGCCGTGCGCTTGACTGTCAGCCCGTCGGGGTCCTGCTCGGACAGGCGCTCACCGTAATAGATATGCTCGATATGTCCGAATTTCGTGACGCGGAACCAATAGCTTGTGCTGTCGGTGGTCAGGTAAAACAGGCCGC
Organism: Bacillota bacterium; assembly: GCA_023436525.1. Lineage (GTDB taxonomy): Bacteria > Bacillota > Clostridia > Christensenellales > SZUA-584 > SZUA-584. Next base: position 10,245 of record JAEZIW010000193.1, read on the forward strand.
TCTTTTCCTCAATCATGGCCTGCCCTCCTTGTCTATCATCACGGCCTCCCACGGCTTAAGGTATCCATCGTATGTTGTCCGCTCATAATTCGATATCACGACACGGCCGTCGCACGGCGCTTTTTGCGGATGCTTGCCGAAGTTCAGCAGCACACGATAAGCTTGTCCGTCTAATTGCCGATTGAACACAAACAGATGCTTTTTTGCGGTGACGAGCGTGAACGACCCGCGCTTTAGCACATCGCTTTGTGCCCGCAGCGCGATCATGCGTTTATAATAGCTTCGAATAGAATTCGGGTCAGACGACTGCGCCGCCATGTTGATACATTCGTGGTTGGCATTCACACCAAGCCACGGCGTGCCTGTGGTGAAGCCGCCGTTTTCGCTGTTGTTCCACTGCACCGGTGTGCGTGCGTTATCGCGCGATTTGGTCTTGATCATTTTCCAGCGGTAGCCTGCCGGCAAGCGCAGCCGCTTGGCGAGCTTATAGATGTTATGCGACTCCACATCCTTCACCTGCGCCATCGATGTAAAATCGAAGTTGGTCATGCCGATTTCCTGCCCCTGAAAGATATACGGCGTGCCGCGCAGCGAGAGCAGCATGGTGCAGAGCAGCTTGGCCGACTGTGCCCAATACGCTCTATCGTCGCCGAAGCGCGAGACGCTTCGCGGCTGATCATGGTTCTCCAGGTAATTCGCGTTCCACTCCAGCGTATTTTGCCACTCGGCAATCACCTTGGCAAAGCGCCCCGCGTGAAAGCGCCTCGGGAACCATTTGAGAAAGAACTGATCTGTCTCCATATGCTCAAATGAAAATATCATGTCGAGCTCTCCGCGTGCTTCGTCGCAAAGCTCTTTGCCCATCTGCGGCGTCACGAATACCGTCTCGCCCACCGCAAAGCAGTCGTAATGCGAGAGCACATCGCGGCGGAGTGCGCGCAGTATCTCGTGCGCCCCCGGCTGAGATACGTAAAATTCGCTGCCCCTTATCAGCCGTCTGCTGTTGGCAAACGACGATTTAAAAATCACATTAATCACGTCGCAGCGGAATCCCGCAATGCCTTTATCGAGCCAAAAGCGCATGATGTCTTTGATTTCTTCGAGAACCTTTGGGTTATGATAGTTTAAATCGGGCTGCCCCGGCGCGAAAAGATGCAGATAATACTCACCGTACTTTTCGTCGAGCGTCCATGCGCTGCCGCCGAAAAGGCTCATCCAGTTGTTCGGCGGGCCGCCGTTTTTGCCCGGCTTCCAAATGTAATAATCACGATACGGACTATCCTTATCGCGGCTCTTTGAAAACCACACATGCTCGTCTGAAGTGTGGTTGATCACGAGGTCCATCACGATTTTGATATCGCGGCGGCGCGCCTCATCAATCAGACGCTGCATATCCGCCATCGACCCATAGCGCGGGTCGATATCACGATAATCGCTGATATCGTAGCCGTTGTCCGCGTCGGGCGAGCAGTACATCGGGCTCAGCCACAGTATGCCGATACCGAGATCCTTCAAATCATCCAGATGAGAAAGGATGCCGGGTATGTCGCCGAAGCCGTCGCCGTTTGTGTCTTGAAAGCTGCGCGGATAGATTTGATAAACCACACGGTCCTGCCACCATTTTGTCATACGCTTGCCTCGATTATAAATGATGATGCCGGATTTACCGTCGAACGGCATAATCCAAACTTGATGATAAACACGTAAATCCTGCCCCAATAGCCGCAGCCACGCTAAATCGCAAAACCTCATTCGGTCGCGAGCAGATACATTAACTATCGTCAATGGCTTTGTTTCGTTGTCGCAGTAAGCGCGAAAACGAAATGAGTGCGGCATGAATAAGAAAATATTATCAGTTCATTCCTGACTT
>JAEZIW010000213.1 GCA_023436525.1 Bacillota bacterium
CGGCAGTGATGAGCGGCCGCGTGCTGCGCCATACCTTTCGCAGCATGGACACGCTGATTTCGGTTATCATCATGCCGGTGCTGATTATGCTGATGTTTGTTTATGTGCTGGGCGGGGCGATGAAGCCCGGTTCAATCGATTATGTGAATTATGTGGTGCCGGGTATTGTGATGTTTACCATATTGAGTGTGGTGGCGTATACCGCGTTTCGCATCAACAATGACGTGTCGGGCGGCATGTTCGACCGGTTTCATTCAATGCCCGTATCAAAATCGGCAGTGCTGGCCGGGCATGTGGTCACGTCGGTGGTGTTCAGCGCGGTGTCGGCCGTGGTGGTGCTGTTTGTTGCGCTGATTGTGGGGTTTCGCCCCGAGGCGGGTGTGCTCGGGTGGCTCGGCGCGGCGGCACTGATGCTGCTGTTCTCGCTCGGGCTCACATGGGTGTCGGTCACGTTCGGGCTGCTGGCCAACAGCGCCGAAGGCGCATCCGCCTTTGCTTACCCGGTGCTCGGGCTGCTGTTTATCAGCTCGGCCTTTGCGCCGACGGACACAATGCCGGGCGTGGTGAAGGCGTTTGCCGAGAACCAGCCGATGACGCCGATTATTGAAGCGGTGCGTTCGCTGCTGATGAATGAACCGGCGGGCAGCAGCGGATGGCTGGCGGTGCTGTGGTGCGCGGGGATATGGGCAGTGTTTTATGCGCTGGCCATGCGCGCCTACAAGCGCAAACGTGCATAAATACATAAACCTTCAAACGGCCCCTTCAAGACGATCTTGAGGGGGCTTTCGCCGTGTCAAAAAGGGCATTACCTTCGTCAAATACCGGATTCACATATAGATTTGTTTACAATGGATATCCATATGTTGTATAATTTATCGTGGTATAAAAAGTAAAAATAACAATAGAGGTCATTGTATGGATTGTTGGGATTACAAAGTACTGACATTTGATAGCAAGGGTGTATTTGGCGGCATTTTAGATACACAAGACTTTGAGAATCAAATCAACATATACGGTAAAGACGGATGGGAGTTGGTGTCCTGCTTTGATACCAGCTATGGCGGCGGCGGAAGCAGAAAAATAATCGCCGTTATGAAAAGAAAAAGGTTCTAAGGTACTGTACGAGACCGCGGCAGTTAAATGAAGCTTCAGTGACCGGACAAGATACAAAAGATTCAATAGAGGAGTCATATGAAAAAAGCAGTATTGATGTTATTGCTATTTGCTATCTGCTTATTCATTGCCTGCCAGCCGACGCCGAATAAACCGCCGGTTGTGGGTAAAAACGATGGAACATTTGAGGAAAAGATTTCACAAAAACCGGTGACTTCCCAAAGCTTGGATTACCCTGACAACTGGAAGCATGATTTTAAAAACGATGAAGGCAAAGTGACAATACAAATCGATGCGAAATTGGAAGTGCCTCATGTTTCAGCCTTTCCTGTCGTTAACGTGGCACCAGCTACTTTTACAAATGACGAAATAGAGAGAATGGTTAATAATTTCTTCGACGGAAAGCCTGTTTATGAAGATACTGGAGAGCATATTAAATCCGAATTGGACAAACTAATTCTCCAAGGTAAAGCCGATCTGGTGACATTGGAACAAAGCGGGAAAGTGCATAATACCACAAAAGTATTTACTTCTGAAGAAATACCAAATGAAAGGGATAAGCTGCTCAATACGATAAAACAAATGGAAAGCTGGTATTCCGGTGCGCCGGACGATGTTGAACGAAACCCATACGGTATTGATTTGGCAACAGATATTGGATTCAGTATTTGCGATACGCCTTCCGGTGAATATTCACGCTCATTTTATGCAAGCATTAATAACAATGAATCACCGGAGTTTATTTGGTTCTTTAAATACTTTTGCTCAAGTTATGACGAATTGTCTGATATAAGTCAAGACCCTCCAAAAGGTATAAATATGTCTTTGGAAGCTGCGGAAAATATGGCTAAAAAGATGCTTGCGGATATCGGTATGGGCGAGGTTATGACGACGGGGAAATATATTGCCAACTATTTAGGACTGAACGAAAGCATCATCGGTATTGATAATTCGCCGCAATGTTATGTATTCTATTTCTGTAAACCAATTCAGGGAATTCCGGTTACGTACTTTTTTGATTATGAGGGAACAACAATGTTTGGGCCTGACGGTGACCCGAATTATGTCTACCCTTGGCCCGCTGAAGTGATAGAAGTGATGGTTAACAATAACGGTATCGTATCGTTTAAATGGGATAATCCAAGCGCGATAAAGGATACTGTCAATCAAAGTGTGGTTCTATTACCGTGGGAAGATATCAAGGAAAAGACTATTCAGCAACTGCGTATCAAGAATATCGGAGAATATATTACAGGAATAGACCAAGAAAAAATGTCTATTAAGATAGACAAAATAACGCTTGGTATGATGCACGTTGCTAAAAAATATAACCAAAACGAATTTTTATATATACCCGTATGGGATTTTTTCGGTCATCATATCTATGGGAATGAAAGTAATTCTCCATACGAAAAAGCGTGCAGTCTATTAACTGTTAACGCTATCGACGGGAGCATCATTGATAGGGGATTAGGCTATTAACTTGAAGCATAGGTGCACCACGTATAATCCTTTTCGCAGTTGTCGCACCGCCTTCTCTGCTTTTATTGATTTTAAACCGGATTAGGTCTTCCTTGCAATAAATACTAAGCTTATCGAGACCCTTAGCCACATCGAGAGGGGCTGTCGACGTAAGGCGACTGGGGGAGTTGTTTGGGTTTGTTTTATTTTCGCTTTCCGTTGATAAAATGAAAATCGCACAGGGCTTGCCCGTTCGCCAAAGTGGAAGAGCGCTTAAATATAATTTTAGGGAAGTAGCCTGAAAAAGCCGTGTCGTCATTGGCGCAGAACACAGGGCACACCTC
>JAEZIW010000229.1 GCA_023436525.1 Bacillota bacterium
ACATGGCATATAATTTTGATGTATCGATTGAACGCAAAAACACCGATTCTTTAAAATACGATTTCGCGGCACACCGCGGCAAGCCGGATGATCTGCTGCCGCTTTGGGTAGCCGATATGGATTTTCGCACGCCGCCGTGCGTGGTTGATGCGCTTATCGAAAAAAGTGCTCATGGCATATTCGGCTACAGCGAAAGCCGGGACGATTATTTTGATGTGCTGCAGGGCTGGTTCAGCCGCCGTTTTAACTGGCAGATAAAACCTGAATGGCTGTTAAAAACGCCCGGTGTCGTGTTTGCCATCAACACAGCCATCCGCGCGCTGACGAAGCAAGGTGATGCCGTGCTGATTCAACAGCCCGTCTACTATCCGTTCGCCGAATCCATCGAGGTTAACCAACGTAAGCTCGTCGTCAACGAGCTCATTTTTGACGGCAACGGCTACCAAATCGACTTTGAAGATTTTGAGCGGAAAATACAAGACCACGGTGTCAAGCTGTTTATTCTTTGCAGCCCGCACAATCCGGTGGGGCGTGTCTGGACGGAAGACGAACTCATCCGCATCGGCGATATCTGCGTCAAACAAGGCGTCACCGTCATTTCGGATGAGATTCACGCCGATTTTATTTATCCGGGCCATCGCCATACGGTATTTGCGGATTTAAAACCCGAGTATGAAGCCATCACGATCACGTGCACAGCACCCAGCAAAACGTTCAATCTGGCGGGGCTGCAGATATCCAACATCTTCATCGCAAACAGAGCGCTGCGAAACCGCATCCGGCAGGAATTAAACCGCTGCGGCTACAGCCAGCTTAATATTATGGGTATCGTGGCGTGCAAGGCGGCGTATTCAAAAGGTGAGCCGTGGCTCGAGGAATTGAAAAGTTATCTGACGGATAACTTAAGTTTTCTGCGGTCTTATCTTGAAACGTATCTCCCGGATATCAAGCTCGTGGAGCCGCAGGGCACGTATCTCGTTTGGCTCGACTGCCGGGCGCTGAAATTGAGTGACAAAGCGCTCGATGAGCATATCATAAGCCGTGCCAAGCTCTGGCTCGATGCCGGTACGATGTTCGGGCAGGGCGGCAGCGGTTTTCAGCGTATCAACATCGCCTGCCCGCGCGCACTGTTGAAACAGGCGTTAACGCAGCTCTCCGATTCGTTGACGTCACAAGCCTGATCTTGTTTTAGTTACCCCTAATGGCCTCCATCGGCGAGAGCTTCGTCGCCTTCCACGCAGGATAGAAACCCGCGACAACACCGACCAGCACGGCAATGCCGATACCCGCGAAGGTCAGCCAGAGCGGAATGGAGAGCACCGTGCCCTCCTGAAAATACATGCCGAACACCTCGGTGCTGCCTGTGCCGTTATTCGCCGCGAACGCGATGATGTAGCTGATAATCGCACCGATCACGCCGCCCGAAAGACCGATGACAGCAGCTTCGATGAGGAACATACGCCGTATCTTTTTCATGGCGAGCCCGGCCACCTTCATGATGCCGATTTCTTTTCGGCGCTCGAGTATGCTTGTGAGCATCGTGTTCGCAATGCCGATGGCCGAGACAAACAGCGCAATCGCGCCGATCATCACGAGCTGCGCCTGGCGGCCGACTTGATCTTTCTGCACGTTTTCGAGATCCTGCCCCATGCCATAGGCCTGATAGCCCATCTTGTTGAGTGTTTCCACTATCTTAGAGATGCTGCTGATATCTTTCGCGCGCACAAGCACTTCATTATAGTTATCTGTGTTAAAGTTAAAGGATTCCGCCAATTTGCGGTTTTGCTGAATCATAAATTTTGCGGCTTTAAGACTGATATACGCATTATAGCCGGTGTCACCATAATCATCCTTTTTGAGCGTGCCTGTAATCACGGCGGGATAGCGTTTGGATGAGGGCATCCCTTCACCCATACCGTTTTCGCCGGGTTTAAAACCAAGATACATTTTTAACTGCTGCGTCTTGAAGTCAAAAGGCAGCGTGATAACAGGTTCCTCCCCACCGTCACCATAAAAGCCGTTCATCGCATCATAATCCGGCTGTTCGCCCTCTTTCACAAATTCTCCCTGTGTGTAATACCCGATAATAATTTGCGGCATCTCAGAGTCCGCGAACATTTGTCCATCCGAAAATTCAAAGTTGTCGTTAAAGAACGACATATCCATCGCGATTGCATAAAGCTGAGCTTCATACTCTCCCGCTTCAACATAAATCGGTATCTGCAGTACGGGCGTTGCCGCCTCCACACCCTCGATGGCAAGGAAAGTTGCCATCGCATTATCATCGAGTTTACTGCTGCTTCCGCTCCCGCTCATGCCACCGTTCACATGAATTTCCGTCAGGCTCTTGCTGTTCAGGTAATACTCTTCAAACTGCTTGTAGCTTGAGAGCCCCAGCGCGAACATCAATATGATGCACACCGTGCCGATCACCACACCGAACGTGGTCAGCAGCGTGCGCGCGCGCCTGCGCCACAGGTTCAGAGCCGCGAAGCGTATCAGATCAATCCAGCCCATCGCCGTCTCCCAATGCTTTCATTTTGCGCTTTTTGCGCACCACGAGTACCGTCACCACACCCGCGATCAGCACCACGCCAATCAGCACAGATATCCACCACTGGCTCACCGTGTCTACGGGCTCTTCCTCTTCCTTATCCGCGTTCGCCGAAATCACGGGCGGCTCAATGTTCATGCCGACCTCAACGTCCTGTGTGTACGGATTGCCGAATTCATCCTCATAGCTGATTGTGATTTTGCCGTTTGTGTAACCGTATTTCTCGGCATCGCTGTCCGTTTCCATGTTGCCTTCTTCGTTTTGGCTCATACCCAGCGTGCCGACGAACACATAAAGCTCCGCCGTGCCGCTGGTGCCCGGCTCCATGTTGCCCACAAACGCACTGCCCTCGGGCAGCAGCCCCGGCGCTTCGATCTTCACCATCACATTATAGAGCTTGCTGCGCCCCTTGTTGAACACATTAAAAGACAGCGGAAGCGTATCGCCCGCGTTGGCCGTTTGGGGTATCTTGGGCTCGTCGTACTCAAGGCTTACCGGCTGCGTCACCTGCAGCAGCAGCGGCTCGGTCACCGTATAGCCTGTGGCCTTACTGTTTTCGTACGCGATGGTCAGCGTCACCGTTTGTATGCCGGGCGCGCTGTCGAGCCGCGAGAGCATATTAAACGAAATGTCCGCGCTTTCACCGCGCTTGATTTTGTCGATGTACACCGTATTCGTGTTGTCGGCAGAAAGCAGACTTTTGCCGTCACCCGCGTATGTGACTGTGATGTTTTTCACGTCGTACTTCGTACTCGTGTTTTCCAGCGTTGCGTTCACCGTGAACGTCTCGCCGGCCTTTACCACATCGGGGTTTGTCACATAGTGAGACACAATCAGCTTGGGCTGCGACCTTGGTCCTTCAGCGGCCGGTGTTGCAGCCGGGGCTGCCCCGTCTACCGTCGCATACACGGTAAACGGCTGTTCCACGGCTTCACCAGCCGCATTGGTGTATGAGGTATTGAACACAATCGGATAGCTGCCCGACGTGCGATCTTTTTTGAGTGCCAATGTGAATTCCACAAGATAGACGTTATTTGCATAAGCAACGCTCTTGTTGTAGTTGTTGAACACAAACGGCGCTGTTGCTGCATCGCCCAAATCCGGCGCGACCGTGATGCTGGCAGGAACATCACCAGAGATGGGCACCAATGGCAGCACCACTTTTAAGCTGTCTCCCGCTTGCACAGGTGCATAACCGTCCTGATACGATTTTGTCATGTCACTGTAAACGCCGGTGCTTTCAATTTTGAGCAGCCCGCCCGCCGCGAATGCTGTTAAACCGATTGAACTCAAAACCAATATCACCGCGATCACTATTCCTATTGTTTTAAAAAATTTCATATACCAAGCTCCAATCTCGAATTAACAATTAAAAAATTAAGAATTAAGAATTTTCTTTAGAGGACTTTACGATTGAACAAAGTAGTTTCTTTAACTCCATGCAATCCTGCCTTATATCTGACCCTTCAATATAGTCAGATTGACAAAGAAGCTCCAGCCAGTATTCAGTTTCAGAGGCTTCCTTTAAGGCAATGTTCATCTTCGAAATAAAATCTTTCTTACTTTGTGCAAATATTGCTTCACGTACATTCGCGCCAATACTCGTTCCACTTCTGAGTAATTGTTTTGATAATACAAACTCCTTTTTGTTTACAGACAGGTGTTTGTAAACATTCACTATCTTCAGCGCAAACGCAAAGCTCTTATCTGCAACAACATTTTCACCCATCTCTTATCGTCCTTAAATAACTCTTAATTCTTCATTCTTCATTTTTCATTTTTCATTCTTCATTCTTCATTCTTCATTTTTCATTCTTAATTCTGTACAATTTCCCCGTCGCGGATGTGAATCACCCTGTCCGCGAACGCGGCCTTCTCCATATCGTGCGTCACGAACATCAGCGTGGTCTTATCCCGCCTGACGGATTCGCGCAGCAGCTCCATGATTTCCTGCGCGGTGTGACTGTCAAGATTGCCCGTCGGCTCGTCCGCAAACAGTATCTTGGGTGCGGCCACGAGCGCGCGCGCAATCGCCACGCGCTGCTGCTGCCCGCCCGAGAGCTGCGTCGGCTTATGCTTCATATGCTGCCCGAGGCCCATGCTGCCAAGTATTTCGCGGGCCAGCTTAAGCCGTTTTTCTCTGGGCATGCCCTTCGCTGCCAGTACGAATGCCGCGTTTTCTTCGGCGGTCATCGTTTCAAACAGGTTGTAATTTTGAAACACGAAGCCAACGTTGCGCAACCGGAAATCGACCAGCGCACTTTCGCTCATCGCGTGAATTGAACGGCTGCCGATGAGGATATGCCCGGCGGTGGGGCGCTCCAGCCCCGCGATGAGGCTTAATAGCGTGGATTTGCCGCTGCCCGACGTGCCGACAATCGCGCAGGTTTCGCCCTGGGCGATATCGAAGCTCACGCTGTTCACCGCCTTCACGCGCGTGTCCTGCGTTTTGTATATCTTGGTCAGGTTTTTGACTCGGATGATGGCTTCGTCCATATAACCCTCTATTTCCTTCTCTCTCAGTAGGGAACGGTCTCGACCGTTCCGCAATATTCGACGGTATTCCGGCAAGGAATCGTCAAGACGATTCCCTACAATTCGTGGGTGACACGCGCAGCGTGACGGAGGATTGCTCCATAGCGCGCTTGGAAATCGTGCCCTGCGGAATCGCGTTGTTCAAATTTTTTTCCGATATCGTAGGGCGCGGCATCCCTGACGCTCCTATTCTCTTATCACCGTCAGCACGCCCGCGTCCATCTCGCAGACAGTGTCGCACAGCTCATCGATATCCTGCGCGTTGTGGCTTGCGAGCAGTATCGTGCGGCCTTCGTCCCGCAGGCCCTTGATGAGGCTGCGCATCTCCTGCACACCGTGCTTATCAAGGCCGTTTAATGGTTCATCGAGTATCATCAGCGACGGGGATTCCATAATCGCCTGCGCGATACCGAGCCGCTGGCGCATACCGAGCGAAAACTTGCCCACCGGTTTTTTCATGGACGGGTCGAGCCCCACGCGGCGTATCGTCTCGGCGATCTCTTTTCGGCCGATCTTGTTCTTGAGCGACGCGAGTATCTCTAAGTTTTTCATGCCGCTGTACTGCGGCAAAAAGCCCGGCGTTTCAATGATGAGCCCTAGGTCCTCCGGAAAATCCATATCCTTCCCCACCTGCTCGTAATCCACGAAGATTTTGCCGCTCGTGGGAAACAAAAAGCCGCAGATGCATTTCATCAGCACCGTTTTGCCGCTGCCGTTGTTGCCCACAATGCCGTGGATTTTGCCCGCTTCGAAGTCGTGGTGCACATCGCTGAGCACCTGCTCGCCCTTGAAATCTTTGAATACATGCTGCACGCTGATTGCGATATCCATAGATCAATGAACAATTAAGAATGAAGAATTAAGAATGAATCTAGCCTGCTTACCGCACCGATCCGGCCCCCTCGAGAGGGGGCTGTCGCCGTCAGGCGACTGGGGGAGTTATCCTCAGCATAAGCGATCACTCCCTCCGGCACTTCGTGCCACCTCCCTCGACAGGGAGGTATGGTTTTTATTCTCAATCCCGGTTCTTAACCGATTCCCTCCTAATTATTAATTTTTAATTGATAATTCTTAATTATCTAGTCAGTTCCGCTGAAGTTGAAGTTGTACTTACGCATAGACCGCAGCGCAAAGATGAAGCACAATATAATCAGCACGCCGAATATCGCAAACGTCATCCACATGCGCGGCAGCAGATCGTACCCGAAATTGTGCATGTGGTACGTCGCGTGCTGTAGCGGCGAGAGCCACGCTGCCCACAGGTTCGCGATATACATCTGTTCCTGATCCAGATGCATGAACGCGTTGAACGTCTGCGGGTTCAGTAAAAACCCGTACAGGCTGAAAAGAAAGACGCTCGCGACGCCCCAGAACTGGCCGCGCCGCACATTCACCACGAGCATGATCGACACCATCAGCAGCGTGTACAGCAGCATCAGCGCGAATATTGTGCCCATGCACTCATACGGCGTGGACATCTCGAGCGTTTTTACGAGCGCCGGCAGCGCCACGGCCTTGCCCGCCCCCGAGTACCCGAGGATCGCGGCCGTTTCGCTCCACATATTGCCGATGAAGCTCTGCCCCATGCACACCAGCGAGGTGGAGACCAGCACGAACAGCATATAGATCGCCGTTGCGATGCAGATATACAGTATCTGCCCCCAGAGCCATGTACTGCGGCGTATGCGCGACAAATAATACGGCACACCCGCGCCGAGAAACGGCATATCCGCAAACAACAGCACAAGCAGCAGCGACGCGAGCAGTATCGAGTTCGAGTCGCCGAACGTCCAGACAAACGCCTCAACGAGCTGCATCGTGGTTTTGTATTCGAGCGAGAATTTCACGGCTTTGTCGGAAAGCAGAAAGCAGAGTATAAACGCGAGCGCGAATGTGATGAATATACGGGGGTTCCTGCGCCAGCCGCGAAAATTGTAGACGGTGACCGTCCAAACCTGAGCCAATCTATGCATCGCCAAGCCTCCTTGATACGCGGATACCGTACCCGATGGCCACGATGGCCGCAAGCTGAGCCACCAGCAGCGCGATGCCCCAAATACCGCCCGGCCACTGTTCCCCGCCGCTGAGCCATTGCTTGGGGTTCAGCACGTAAATGTCTTTGATGTAGCGCTCGGAGAGTATGACGAGCACGTAGTAAATAATGAACGGCGAGGCGTACGCCATGTATTTGCTCATAGTCACGGCAGCCAGCATCGCGCCGATGAGCGACCACAGCGCGCCGCACAGCGCAAACACGAAGGCCCGTCCCAAAATGTCCGCAAAGAAATGCGGCTGCATCATCTGTGTCATCTGCTCGTCGGGCTTCATTTCCATCGGTGTGAACACCAGCGCGAACAGCACATACGCGATGATGATGCCGATGAACATCACCAGCGCGCCCGAAACAGCCGTGGCGGCCACCTTGCCGGTGACATAGCGGCGGCGTCCTGAGCGCGGCAGATATTCTTTTAAGTAGCCGCTTTTATAGTCGTCCACAAACGCCGATGTGTACGGCAGCGCCGCGAGTATCGGCACGCAGAGCAGCATAACATCTGAACCGAGCGCGGTTAACAGCGTTTGCGCGTGAAAGCCGTTCATTAGGCCGTTCACCTCGGGCGCTTGCAGCATGGGCACAACGTCTCCCGCTGCGCCGATGATGATGGCGATAACCATGCCTGCTAGCCCTGCGTAAAAGCCCCATGAGGAGAGCGCGCGGCTTAAGTCTGAGTTGTATTTCTTCAAGCATTGCCTCCATGCTGAAAACTATAAATCAAGTTGAGTGATACTTCCATTGTTACTGTGTTTAATGTACTTTTCCGTATTATCCCATATAATCTTTAGCTTACACGACAGACCGCGTTCTGTCAAGTGTACAGATGTATCAGTAAGCCTTATTCATATCGTCCGAGTAGTATGGGTCCAAATTGATAACCCCGCCATCAACAGCGTTCAATACAAATGTCAAATCGACTTGATTTGTTTCCATACCGGTTTTTGCTGCCATCATCTTTTTATCCTGCGTACAATGAATATACCAAGCCGGCATGTAAATCGCCTCTTTCCGGTTATCCTTCGCAGCCGTGAGCGCCATGTTCATCTCAATGGAGTCGACTGTGACCGACTCGCCTGTTGATTCAAATATAAATTTTATCATTTCTCGGATTCGTTCTTGTATATCTGAAAAGGGCATAAGTGTTGCATTATCTGACACCGTTTCTGTGATTTCGAACGGAGAGAACCAGTTAAAGCGTTGAACCCTTCCTTGTTCATTAACATAAATCAAGATGTACTCCGGGTAAAAGGGGGATACGTAAGCATACTCCATTTTCTGAAAGCTTACCATATTCTCAGTGAACCGCCCCTTTATACCGCCGTTGTTCGGCACATATGTTATAAAATAGCCTTTGGATTGCGGGGTTTGAGAATAGTAACCGAAAATACTCGGAGAAAGCTTTGAATAAAGCTCTGCTTTTTCAAAGCTGCTTACGGTTTTTCCCTTTATCCCAAGATCATCCAAAACGGTTTGTGCCGCCGCTGTTGCCGCTTCAATCGTTATATCCACTTCCCCTACCGCATCCTTACCCTCCATTTGCAATAGAGCCTCTGTATATACCGTTCCTTCACAATAACCAAATAAATACTTGGTAAGAGCAACACCGCCATATGTTCCGTCTTCCTGCACTATCAAGCCGGCAATTTCACTTTTCGGTCCAAGCTCCCAATCTGTGATGTATTCGGGCTCAATGGTTTCAGGTGCATTTTGCAGCATCCCTTCCAGATCCTGTACCCATGTTTCATCGTTGTTCTTTCTGGCAAGTACTAGTTCGTTCTCTATTTCATCCTTTGTTGGCTCAGGAGCTTTCATTATTTCTCGTCCCTGTACGAAATAATCCAGTATCGGCTTAATTTTGGATTCGCTAAGCTTCACTTGAGTAGCCTTATATACAGGGAAAGCCGTTACGTCCGGGACAGTAACACTTGCATTAAATGTTGCTTTAATACCATGACCGATATCAAGCGTCTCCTGCCAATTTTGAGGTGCATTGTAGACTGTAACAGAAGCGGAAGACCGAACAATCTTCTCCTCAAGATCACCGCCAACAACCACTGCCTTGTCCGGCGTGGGCTGGCAGGCCGTCAGCAGCAAAGCCGCTGTCAGCGCCGCCATGATGCTTGTATATATCCTGTGCCTACTTCTCATAGAGACTCCTTGTTTACAGTTTTTTATCCCGCTAGTAAATTAACTTCGAGATCAATGTTCGAGCCGTCTATGGCGTTGATTGCAATCACGGATTTAAAGGTTCCTAAACTGTATTCCTGCTCATAGTAAACAACCCACGCCGGAACAAGCATGTGGTACTTGGGTTCATCTTTCATGGCAATAAGCACGTTCGTCAGCACAACTTTATTCAGTGTGATCTCCTGCTTTGCAACTTCACCGTACTCCTCCATATAAGCCTGTGTAATAGCACCCTCCGAATATTTAAGACAATCACGAATCTTTTCTTTTATTTCATCCAGTCCTTTTATCGGCACATTACCGTTCATGGTTTCAACAACCTGCGTTGGATGCTCCCAATGGAAGCTTTGAATACCATTTTCGTCCACATATACCGTCAGGCATTCAGCAAGCCATTGGCTGATGTATTCATCTGATTTTGAGTATAATAGCCCCCCCGTCTCAGAAGGATCAATATAAACCGGTATGCTTCTACCATCGTTTCTTGCAAAGGTAATCTGCCAGCCTTCAGAGAGGATATCATATGTGAAGCACTCTATAATTCTGGCTTTTTCTGTTTTGGCAATACCGAAATTCTTAATGCCTAAATCCGAAAGCAGCATTTTCGCGGTTTTCTTCGCTTCTTCTTCATTGATCTTGATATTGTTTATTGTTGTCCCTGCTGGTTCTCCGGGATAACCTTCTCCTCCAACGATCCATGATTCAGGCTGCAATACGCCATACTTATACGAATAGATGTCTATATATTTCGAATCTGAATTAACATATATTCGTTTATCATTCGGCAAAGCATAGGTTTTTTCTATGGGGATAGATACCGCATCTTTAGTTATCGCATCGAATGCTTCCGGCTGCGCTTGAGCGATTAAACCTTCGAGCTCTGCGATGTCTTCCGCCTGCCCTTCGTAGGGTTCCCAATGGCAATCACCGTCGGTGCCCACATATGCCCCTCTTTTTGCCATAATGAGCTTGTTTTCCAGTTCCTCTTTTGTATCTGACGTATCGCGGACCCCAATTGCGTCTTTCGTAAAGTAATCAACGATTTTGCTAAGTGCTGCTGTATCAAAATCCCGCTGCTGCACTTTAAAAACCGGATATTCGTTCACCACAGGCAGAATCACGTCTGCGTCTATTTCACACGTGAGATAAGGCAGTGTATATGTTTCTTTCCAATGCTCAGTGTAAGTGACGGTTTCTCCGGCATCAGCCTCTTCTATGTTGCCGGTTTCCTTTGAGGCTATAGTTTGCTGCGAAGCCGTCGGCCCGGCGATGATGCCTACCAGCTTTCCATCCCCTTTGTTGATTACTACCGCTTCATCCGGCGTGGGCTGGCAGGCGGGCAGCAGCAAAGCCGCTGCCAGCACCGCCATGATGATTGTATATATCCTGCGATTACTTCTCATAGAGACTCCTTTGTGATATAAAACGGATGAAAAACCTAGTGCAACAGACAACGCCAATTACACGTCACTCAACTCACAGTTTCAAAAATCAGCCCATGGACATAAATTGATCATTCGATACACGCGGTTCTATGTAGCTTCCGTCGATGGCGTTCAAGTAAACGTGACAATGAAAAACTGTAGGCTCTTTCTCACCTGCAAATGTCTCGTAGTAGTCGTAATCAACATCCCATGTTGGTATAAGTCTGCCAACATCCGGATGATCTTTAACATTAATAAGAGAGCTGCCCAGCTTAATTCCATTGACAACAACTGAAGCCTCTTCAACAGACTCCACATAATAAGCATGATTATAAACCAACTGCTGTTTAATCCGTTCAAGAATATCATCAAAAGCCAACAGCCGAACATTGTTGTATAGTACTTTATTCTGCTTTCCCGCACCGCGGCTGTCATATACCTCAATTCCTTTATCATCAACAATTATAAACGTACACTCTTGCTCCCATGGTGCTGTGTTAACAGGAGCAGGGCTGCCTTTCCACGTCTCCCAGCTCCCAACATATGAGGTCTGCAGTCCGTTGCAATCCCGCGTATAGCAGAATTCCCACCCAACTGATGTTGCTTGATCATTCTTATAGCTGATCGATTTTGAGTGATAAGACAGCAGCATAGTTGGATCGTCATTTAAATTGCGCAAAGTTTGTTCAGCTTTTTTTTGCGCCTCTTCCACAGAAATGCTTGGCTTCATATTTAAAAAATCATTCTTTTGCTGAGCTGTTTCTGCACCCTCTTCAGGAAGCCAATATTCGTCAGAAATTCTTTGATATTGATAGTGGTTGCTGTTCATTTTACCTATAAAAACTGAATATGTATCATCATCTTTATTCTTGCAATAGGCATAGATATCACCTTCATCACTGATTTCATCAAATGAAAACGGCTTGTATTCGGCAGCTTCTGGCGCATCCTCCAATTGATCCTGAAGCTCTTTAATGGCGGCCTTATATTCTGGACTTTCAACATCTGAATTTGCTTGATAATAGGCTATTCTTTGAATAATCTCATCCTTTGTTAAAACCGGCTCTTTAAACCATGGTTCATCTGGATGAAAATAGTTCATGATTTCCTTATAGTTATTCACATCATAGACTTGCTTTGATACTTCTATGACGCTGTAACCGTCAGTTTCCGGAACAGTAACCTCCGCTTCTATTTTCAAATTTAAGCCGCTTATTTCTTCCGACTCACTTATGCTTGGCGGTGCTTCATAAGGTTGAAACGGCGTTTCTTCTATATTCTCTAAATAGTCCACAGCTTTCCCAATAACAGGTGCTTTTTCGGGTGTCAGCTGGCAACCGGTAATAATCAATATCATGGACATAAGTAATATTAATAAAACTCTTTTCATTTTCTCCTCCGATATTATTTAGGACGTCGGCCGCCAATGATACGGCGGCCGACAATAAGTATCACAATTGGTAATCCAACGCCTTGTTTCACGGCTATCTCTATGTACAAAGCTGTTTCGGCAAGACTATTTGATAAGGGTCCCTTTAACGTCAAGCTAGAACCACCAAACGCCTGTAAGTCCGCACAGATTACCGTTTTCAGATGAGTTTGCCTTAACATCCACATTAGTGAAGCTACCTGCAAAATAAGCTTGACCACCATCTTCCACTTTAGGCGAGTAAGTTTTGGCAGGACTTGCAGTTGTCGAAGTGCCAGCTTTATAGGGGCGCACTGTCAGTGTCACTGAATCGTTCCATCGAGTAAAATAACATCCTGGTCCAGCAGCCCAAGAAGCATAAGACTTAGTTTCATTATACATTTTGATTTGTGAGGTTGATGTGCTTGCAGAAATTGTATGGGAAGAATGATAAGAAGCCAATGCAGTCGTTGAAAATGCAAAAACCGTAACGACGGCCAGCACCAGTATGATCATTCTTCCAATTCTCGTTTTTTTCATTTTAGAAATTCCTTTCTTATTTTCATATTCCTTTGTTTGTGCTACTATCTGCTTATAGTCCTTGCTAAGCCAGCTGCCGCTTTGCGGCAGGGTTCGCGCCCTTTGGTTTTTGCAAGGACTTTTTTATACCCTCATACACATCAACTCCTTTGCGTCCCACTTTTGGGGAGATGGCAGGCCATGCAATATATCTGATTTGATGGCTGATTACATGGCCTGCAGGGAAAACCAGATAATTGGGTTTTTCAAAAAAAACCTTTCGTTATCTATAACTATTTAGCAACACAAATTTGTAGTAATAATTCTAAATATATCGTCATAATATAGGTATTCAAGTTAAATCAGCATTTTCTGCATACTAAACCTCTTTAATATCCAAGATTCCTATTGATAATGCTACCGTCTATTGCGTTGATGGTTAGAAAGCTTATTCCGTAGTTATCAAATGTAATTTCATTATTCTCGTCAGTATTTGCAGCTTTTGTCGCATATTTTATTGTTCGGGATCCAAAAAAATCCCAAGCCGGAATAAGCATGTAGTCATCACTGTCTTTTTTAAGAACCTTAACCAATCCCAACTCAATTCTATTAATCGTTATAGTTTCTGATAATATACTTTTGTCCTCCCATACATTTTGCCTTGTTATTTGATCCTTGAATATTTGCCGAATGACATCAAAGGACATAATATCAGTGTTGTTATTTGAAATGTTCTTCAATTCAACAGGATATCTCCATCGAAAGTCAACAATGCCGGTATCGTCCACACTGATAATCAACTCTTCATCAGGCCATGGCTCGTTATATAAAGGCGTATTGTTGGTAGTATTAAGCTGATCCGTATTCTTTACATATGTAACGGGCACTTGATTGATTTTTCTAGTAAATATGAATCGGTATGCATAATAAGGATTACTATCCTCACCTTGATAACCCGTTACATATCCGTTTTGATACAAAGCCATGTCAGAAATGCCTATATCATCAATGACATTCTGAGCCATATTCAGAGCCTTCTCATAGCTAATACTGATTTTATTTTCAATGCTTTCATCGAGAATATAAAAATAATTACCAAGTGCAATGCCATTGGTATTATTAAATTCAACTCCCTGATTTTTATCTGAATACTTATATATATTAACTTTAGCCATGAATTCTTTACCGAGATTGGCTTCCCCCAGTATCTGCTGATTTTTATTAATTTGGCTTTTGTATTCTTCTATTCGCTTATCTATCTCAGTATCTGAAAAGCCTATTTCCTTTAATGTATCCTTAACAGACTCAATATCATAATCGTTATGTAACGATTCAAAAAGCCCTGTTATCACTTTTTGTTCTGATTGATCTGGAGCTGTCTCTAGTTCCTTATATAGTGTTTTTAAAGTCTCTGTTCTGGAATCATAAATATTCTTATACATTTCAGGATCAGTTTCTTCATTTGGAAGATCATTAATCAAATAGGTTTGAATTTGCATGATCACTTGTTCAATATCGTTTTTTGTCTTTACATCATTGATCTCAAATATTTGCTTATCCCCAATCAAGCAGCGTATCATCTGAGTCGCTTTATCCTGTGATATATCCATTGGCTCATTACTCACAATAGGCAAAGCTTTAACATTAGGTATATTCACATCCGCGTCTATCGTAATCTTGAGCTTATCATTATCAAATTGCCATTCTTCCTTCCATTTACTTGGTGTGTCAATAGTATTACCGACTTCTTCCGTCTTCTCACATATGGTATTATCGCCTTTATTAATGACGACTGACTTTTCAGGTGTACTTTTGCATCCGGCAGTCAACATACATAACACACAGAGAATATATAGTAAAAATAGGGCCTGTTTATCTTTTTTCATAATACCTGCTCCTATAAACAAGTTTAGAAGGAGAGCATTTATTGTTCTCCTTCTCTTGGGATTTTAATATTGGGGGATAGCAGGCCATGCAATAAACTTAAATGCGTGTTTGATTGCATGACCCGCGGAACATGACATTATTATTAAATACGCCATGTAATTTCTTCCGTATAGAATAATTTTTATATGATCTATTTTATAACAGTTTGTAATTATATTCTACTTTGTTTCATGACAAAAACAGGATTATCCGTGACATACACAGATAATCCTGTCAAATATGCACTGTCCGGAAATAGCCGCTTAGTAAGCAAAAAAAGGAGCCGCCTTTCAGCAGCTCCATTCTTTGTTTTTCAGCCATTCAACAGAGAATGTCTTTCCTTTTACGAATTACTATTTCTGAAGCGATACCGCAATTGCTGTTTGTGCGCTGTCATTGAATGTAATCGTTACGACTCTGGTTGTGCCTGCAGCTATACCCTGAATAAAGGAAGATGTCAACGTCAACGTATTGCCGCTAATCGTGTAGCTGGTGCCTAGAACCGCATCTCTTAACTGATTAGACGAATTCAGATAGGTAACTTTCTCTAACCCTGTCGCCGCCAGGCTGCCGGTTCCAAAATTAATGGTTATCGGAACTGCCGCAGCTGAAACTGTATAGCTGGTCGTCTCAATACTCGGTGCGGCATTAATTACAGGTGCCGTGTACGTCAAGGTGTATGTATCCGTCGTTGCAGCTGTGTCGTTAAACGTTATTGTAAATTCTCTGCTCGCCACGCTCCCGCTAATCAACGAGTTGATATAGGCAGATGTGAACGTCAACGTTGTGCCGCTGAAGGTGTAGTCGGTATCCTCCACAAGCGTCTGCACGCTGCCATTGTTGTATGTAACCGAGGTAATGTCAGTTGCCGCCGCTGATCCTGCGCCCAACGAAACCGTTACAGGCACTGCCGTATCGGCGCTTATCGCCGAAGTGGTTTCGCTGATAGACGGTGCCGCCGGTTCCACCGGATCCGTATACGTTAACGTGAACGTATCCGATGTGGCTCCCGCGTTGTCGAAGGTTATCGTGTAGGTTCTGGACGCTACGCTTTCATCAATCAGCGAATCGATATAAGCTGATGTGAACGTGAGCGTCGTACCGCTGAAGGTATAGTCGTCAGCCACTGTCAGCGTCTGTGTGCCGCCGTCTTCATACGTCACCGACGCTATTCCCGTAGCAGCGGCTGAGCCGGTACCCAATTCAACTGTCACAGCTACAGCTGTGCCCACTTCAATCGCCGCGGTGGTTTCGCTGATAGACGGCTCTACCGGCGGTACTGTCTCAACGGAGTTATGAGAACCTTCGATTTTCTGCGCTGCACTATACGCAGAATCTGTCAACTTCTCAAAGGAGTAAGTCGCCGTTAACTGAATTTTGGTGGTGCTGTTATATCCGGACCAGTTCGCATTTTTGTTGATGATGCCGCTGATAATGAACGAAGCGGTGTCATAGTTCTCGTTGCTGGTCGCGCCATCATACACCAACGAGAAACCTTCAGTGCCTCTGACGACATAATATGTGGCTTTGTTCATCACATACGCCAGACTGGCTCCGGCTTCCGAGTCTTTCATCACAGCGGTAGCCGCAGGAACTTCGAGACTTGCATATTCGGATACGGTCGTCGCCTCTGTTGCGTCAATCGCTTCACCGATGGGAACGATAACCTGATTATAACCGGTTGCTTCTTCATCAACCGCAACAAACTGACCAAATCCCGCCTCCGCAATATCTGCTAAGGCGAAGAGATTCTCAGCCGGTACTTCAGCCGCCTGCAACTCTGCGGGGGTATAGACTTTCGGATCTGTACCTTCTCCCTTGACAAAAACGGGAGCCGTCACTTCTTCAATTTCAGGCAGTGCAATGCTTGTTTTAGACTTCGCAGGAACGAAGCTCAAAAACATATTGTTATCCGTACCGATGTTCACGTCATCCGAGTCTTCCAATAAAACGACTTTGCTCGCATCATCGGTCAATGTGAAGTCGACTGTTGTCTTGATCGGAATGGCGCTCTTATTGGCGATAATCCCAACCGCTGCGGGGATGATGGAACCGCCTGCGGAAGGATTCCATTGGCCAACGCCCTGAGTTGCAGCAAGGTTCTGCGGATCCAGTGTGAACTCAAGCGCTTCGCTGGTCGGCACTGTGATTCTAATCATGGATGCGGGATCAACATAATTGACCGTCGCGTCTCCGGTGACATCAGACCCATCAACCGACGTTTGGTCGTCTGCCAAAGCCTGTGTCGGTAACAGTATCATTGCAACAGCTGTTACAATAGCGAGTATTCTTCTTGATTTCATTTTTCTTTCCTCCTTGAAATTTTAATTATTTCATCCGTGAAATAACTTTTTGTATGACTTACTCTACCTGAAAGGTAATTTTTACAGAAAGATTGCTGACTTCCTCGTGGTTATCATCCACCAGATGATATGTCACCAAGCCGTCATAACTGCCCGGTTCAAGGTCTGCATCCAGCAAAAAGCCCTGTATTTTCTCCCCAACCGGTATATACGGCGAGGAATAGACAAGCTCATTTGTGTCGGCGCGGAAAACATCGAAGTAGACTGTTCGGTTGTTGGTCTTTGCATTCTCCACGTAGGCATCGGAAGCTTTGCCCTTAAACGACCAATCGGTATTCATTGCGACCTCATAGTAGCCATCTTCCACCGGCTTATCCATAGCCGCCTTCACCTCTTCCGCATTTCCGGCGGACACAACAGTAGCGCGGTCATCCTTGGGTTTTTCAATTTGGGTAAGCAAGATAATAATGATGGCTGCCATAGCCAAAAACAATACCGCCACGCCGATAATGATCAAGCGCTTAGCCTTCGGGCTCAGGGTCGTTGTTTTTGTCTTTTCCTTTGCAGGAGCTTTTGTTTCCATAGTGAAATAGCCTTTCAATTAAATAAATCATACAAGATGTGTACCCCAACAGGGACCCCGGCATTAAGTGATACACGCCTTAACACACGGCTTAATCACATCACTTTTTGCTGATCGCCCTCCCAACAAAATGAAAATACGTGCATAACAATCGAACATTGTTTTGCCATTTTGTCCGAAAATATTACACTATACCTTATATCGTGTAAATTTGTCGAAATCTTTAGTTTTTTAGATTTTTAATGTATCGATTGTATATTATTGTCCGTCTGGGAAAGTTAATTTTCGTATTCTCTTTTTGGATAACGAGGCATTTAAATCAGAGTGAATGTTTTTGCTGTCTTTCGTGGAATGAGAATCCTTCAGCGCGGCATTTATCCCGGATATCACTTCGTTGTGAGGAGCGAGGCGCTGACTGCAAGCAGACAGCACACATTTAACAGACACGTTTGCCGCTCCCTCTTCGCTTCCCGGTGCTCGCTCACGTCGATAGGAAATATTTGCGGAATACATTGTTCAGACTATAATCTGACTCCGGCCATATACACGTCTTTGAGCGTCCAGTCTTTCCCGCAGATTAAAAAATCGGCCCGTTTTCCTTCGGCAATGCTGCCGATATGGTCTGTGCCGATTCGCTTTGCCGGGTTAACAGACGCACAACGCACCGCATCCTCAGCCGGTATGCCCATCGCGATGGCTGTTCTCATACAGTCAAAAAGTGTCGCGGTTGAGCCCGCAATCGTGCCGTCGGCCAGCAACGCGCGCCCGTTGCGCACGCAGGTTTTCTGCCCGCCCAGCGAATAGTCTCCGTCTGTGAGCCCGCAGGCGGCCATGGCATCGCTGATCAGACAGAGGCGCGATGCCCCAAACAGCTTAAACGCTGCGCGCACCGCAGCGGGATGCACATGAACGCGGTCACAAATCAGCTCCGCGGTCACGTTTTCGCGCTCCGATGCAGCCCCGATGAGCGACGGTTCACGATGCAGCAACGGCGGCATCGCGTTGAACAAATGCGTCACATGCGTGATGCCCGCATCAAACCCGGCAGCTGCCTCATCGTATGAGGCATTGGTATGAGCCGCCGCCACCATCACACCCGAGGCGGCAGCTGCACGAATAAAACCATCGGCCCCTTCCAGCTCCGGAGCCACGCACACCATGCGAATCAACCCATCCGCTGTCTTTTGCAGCCGTTCAAGCAGGCGTACATTCGGCAGCTGCAAATACGCGGCCTGCTGAGCGCCTTTCTTTTTCTCACTGAGAAAAGGGCCTTCCATCGTCACCCCGCGCAAAACGGCACACCCTTGAGGCGCTTCGTCACGCAATTTTACCGCACTGCTCATTGCCGCCGCCAGAGCCTCTTCAGGCAATGCCATTGTTGCCGGGCAAAAGCTCGTTGTTCCGGCCCGCGCTAGAAACCTCGCCATTTTTAACAGGCCGTCGTACCGGCCATCCGAAAAATCCGCGTTGTTACCGCCATGCACATGGATATCCACAAGGCCGGGAATCATATAATCAACCTCTGCGTTTTCGGGAAGCTGTTTTTGCTCTGTGCTCACAAAACAGCCGTTTCGCATTGTAACATCGCCGAAGTGGAAGCGGTGATCGTCACCGTAATAAAGAACATCGCTAATCTGCAAAACGGGTCTCCTTTCAAAACAGCATGTATCCATTGGTAGCTGTTACACTCCATATATAACATCTAAGCCGTGTTCTATACAAGAGCAGTGCTATCCACATTTAAAACCAAATCTCAATCATTTAACTCCATTAAGCACGTTCCAGTGTTTGGTCTTACCGTCTTTTTTTAGGCATTTCCGGCGAATTGCCGCGCGGCACCGTCTGCTTGTAAAGCTGGTGCGCAATCACAGCGGCCCCCGTAACGAGCCCCCCTTCAGCAGACCATGGAATTGAACGCTAGCCATATCCACGTCGAAAGTCTATCGGTCGAGCCGAGCCCATATTTTCTTTTTTGTTTACATCCTGCGGGTTGTGCATTCAAATACTTGGTGATAAAATGAATTTGAGCTTCGGAGGCTGAATATAATGATCACAAAGGCAAGGAATATTACGCGCAACCGTAATGGCACCGCAACACCGCACGCAGCCGCGGCTGCCGCCGACAGCGAACGATCGTTTCACTGTTACAGAACCTTTTTGTTTGACACGTTTTCCGCGTTTAACCGTGGCTTGAATAAACGAAACTATAACCTCTTTGATTGTCACCCACTCATTTTGAGCCAGCAGATGGTTAGTACGCATCGACGAATTAACAACGTTATCACGGGTCACGTTCGAAATCAGCGATTTTGCTTCTTGATAAAAACCTAAAGAGTGCTGCAGATATTACCGATGAGGAATGGACTTATCTATGGACATCGCATGGCAACAATGGCGTTGCATGCACACGCAAGGTGAATTATGAAAATATACACATTAATTGAAAATGAAAAGCCCAAGACAAGCGGTTTTCTGGTGGAGCATGGCTTGAGCCTGTATTTTGAGCACGGCGAAAAGCGTGTTCTTTTTGATACTGGCGCTTCTGACGCTTTCATCTACAATGCCACACTGCATGGCATTGATCTTCACAAAATAGATGCCTGCGTCATTTCCCACGCACACGACGATCATATCGGCGGGCTCAAGGCATTTCTCGATATCAACAGCCATGCAGAGGTTTATCTAAAAAGCGCAATTCGCGGAGACTTTTACACAAAGCATCTCGGCAAAAAAGAAAGAACCAGCTTGGATCCGTCATTTTTTGAGAAATATGCAGCACGTCTGCATTTTTTTGACGACAAAATCGACCTCGCCGAAGGCGTGACGGCTGCCGGTATCAGAACCTTTCGCCGTTTGCCGCTTTACGCATCGCTGATGCTGGAAAAGAAGGGCGACAGCTTTGTGCGCGACACGCTGGACCATGAGCTTTATGTCGCGATAAAGGAAAAAGACGGTGTGGTGGTGTTAACCGGCTGTGCCCATCATGGCCTGCTGAACATCTTAATGACAGCCGCTGAAGATTTCGGCCCGATTAAGGGTGTGGTCGGCGGGTTTCATTTAAGCGGCTCCGGAAAACGGCAATTATCAAAGGAACCCGAATCTGAAGTTGTGGCGATTGCCAAATATCTTGAGAATAACAAAATTAAAAAGGTTTTTACCGGGCATTGCACGGGTAAAAGAGCGCTCGACAAGCTGTCGCTGCTGTCCCGCACGAAACGCATGTACGCGGGAGACATTCTGGATATTTAACTATGAAAAACGAAAATATCATGAAGATTCTTGAACCGCTAGAATTTGACAAGAGAACGCCGGTGACTGCTGCGCAGAAGAAAGCATATGCCGAGCTGCAGCAATCAACAGACGATATCCGCAGGCAGCTGAATCAGCTGCATCTGCGTCTGTCGCACGCGGTGAACACGCGCGATTATCATTCGCTGCCGCTGGAGGATGCGCGAGCAGAGCTTGCGGAACTCGCCCGCCGATTGGATGGGATTTCAAACAATCATATTTAATACGACAATATCGGAAAAATGTTTCCTGATCATGCCCTTGGGGCTTACATGGGCATAGCCCTTTCTTTTTCTGCATCGCCTTAAGGCGTATTCAAATGTCGGCAGCCGCAAAAGCTTGTTACTGTCTGCCCCTTAAATGGCGAATTTTTTTCGCATCTAAGCAAACCAAGACGCATATCAAAGCTTCTCCTCTAGGAGAAGGCTTTCACACGTTAGACAACAAAAAAGAGCCTTGGCTCTAGGCCCATGGCTCCTTATGGTTTGCTCAATCCTTTATAATCACCGCGAGCACAACGAGCGGCTCGTCCTTTTCGTTGGTTATCGCATGCGTTGCGCCCCCGCCGCAGACGTTGGCATCTCCCTTGGCAAGCGCCTTCACCTCTCCGTTATCGTTCAGCACGCCCTCGCCCTCAAGCACATAGTAAATTTCCGTTTCTTCGGCGTGCACATGCGGCCCAATACCGCAGTTTTTCTCCAGCGTCATCAGCGAAAACAAGCGCGATTTCGATGGCAGATTGTCTGCCCCCACAATATGCAGCAGCGCCGCATGGCCGGGGCCGCCCCGCATGGCCTCTCTGGTTTCGCTTTTCATGTCAGCGCTTTTTATCACCATAACCGCTTGTCTCCTTTTTATCTGCGACTATTTCTCCACGCGGATCACATTGGCCACCTTGATGACTTCGGGGATATAACGGATATCATCCATCGCGCATTTTACGGATATCTCCTTGGCGCGGTGCGTCACGAATATCAGCGGCACGCTTTCACCGCTCTGGCCCTTTTGCACAACGGAGTTGATGCTGACGCCATGCTTGCCGAATGCGTTTGCGATCTTGGCGAGCACACCGGGAGAATCCTGTACGGAGATGCGAATGAAAAACTCACACTCCCAGTTGTTTTCGAAAGACAGCTCTGTCGATACCTTGACGTCGTTGTAAAACGATGTATACCGGTGCTTGGTCTGGCTCGATGCATACAGAACATCGGAAACCACCGCGCTCGCCGTGGGCATATCGCCCGCACCCCTGCCATAAAGCATGATATCATCCACAATGTTACCATGCAGATAAATCGCGTTGAACGCGCCGCGTACCGACGCGAGCGGATGAGATTTAGGAATCATCGTCGGGTGCACGCGCGCTTCAATCGTTTTGCCGCGCTTCTTGCCGATGGCCAGCAGCTTCACCGTATACCCAAGCTCATTGCCGTATGCGATATCCTCCTGCGTGATGCTCGTGATGCCTTCACAGAATATGTATTCCACCGGAACGCGCGCATGAAACGCCATGGACGACAGGATCGACAGCTTGTACATCGCATCGAGGCCTTCCACGTCGTTCTTCGGGTTGGCTTCCGCAAACCCAAGGCTCTGAGCCTCTTTCAGCACGGCGTCGTAACTCGCTTTGTCCTCCTCCATTTTGGAGAGAATGTAATTCGTTGTGCCGTTAATAATGCCCATAACCGAGGTCAATTCGTTGGCCTGCAGGCTTTCCCATATGGTGCGCAATATCGGGATGCCGCCGCCCACGCTTGCTTCAAAATAAAGCCCCGCGCCGCTTTTTTGCGCCGCTGCGTTAAGCTCGGGCCAATGGCGCGCGAGCAGCTCCTTATTCGCGGTTACCACCGTTTTACCCGCTTTGAGAGATTCGAGCACGAATTCCTTGGCCGGGTTGACGCCGCCAATCAGCTCAATCACCACATCAATCGTGTTGTCTTCGATGATGTCCTTATAAAAATCCTTGGCTTTCATCTCGTCCGGAATATCGATCGAATACGCAAGCGCCAGCACCTTTTTCAAGTTCAGCGATATGCCTTCCTTGTGT
>JAEZIW010000009.1 GCA_023436525.1 Bacillota bacterium
AACTTACCCACCATTTCTTTGAGCATGGCGGCCTGGCTTGAAAGCTCTTCGGCGGCCGCTGCTGTCTCTTCGGACGTGGCCGAATTCGTCTGCACCACCTGAGACATCTGCTCGATGCCTCTGTTCACCTCGCTGACGGCCGTGGCCTGCTGATTGGATGCACTCGCAATTTCAGCCACAAGATCAACAGCTTTTTCGACGCCCTCCACGATTTGTTCCAGCGCTTTGGCTGTTTCATCCGCAATTTTTGTGCCGACCTCAGTCTTTTTAATCGACCCTTCAATCAGCTCGGTGGTCTCTTTGGCGGCTGACGCGCTGCGGGCCGCGAGGTTTCTCACTTCTTCAGCAACCACCGCAAACCCCTTACCGTGAATACCGGCCCGCGCCGCCTCCACAGCCGCATTCAGCGCGAGGATATTCGTCTGAAAAGCGATGTCGTCAATCACCTTGATAATCTTCGATATGCTTGCGGATGAGTCGTTAATTTGCGCCATGGCCTGCTGCAGTGCCGTCATCTGTTCGTTGCCCTTCACGGCATTATTCTTCACCTCTTCAGACATTTCGTTAGCTTTTCCTGCGCTCATCGCATTCTGCTTGGTTTGTGCCGCAATTTCTGTGACTGTTGAGGTGAGCTGCTCAATGGCTGAGGCTTGCTCCGTCGCGCCTTGAGAAATAGCCTGACTGCCGCCTGACACTTGTGATGTGCCGGATGCCACCTGCTGTGCCGCGCTATTGATTTCGCTGAGCACATCATTTAATGATACCGCAATGCCGTTGATGGAATTCTTCAATGTCACAAAATCACCTTTGTATTCGGAATCAATGCCGACATCAAGCTTCCCTGCCGCCATTTCTTCGAGCACACCGGACAATTCGCGTATGTATCCGCTGATTGTATTCACTGTCAGATGCAAGGCCTCGCTGATACGCGTAAACAGCTCATAGCTCTCTTGTGTATCTTCATCTGCTGCATTCACTGTCATATCGCATGACAACCGGCCGTGTGAAAGCCTCTCCAAATTGACAACCAGCTTGTCCACCTGTTCGTTCGTATAGCGACTCTGCTTTTCGGTGATGATTCGGTTTCGTTCAATTGTTTTAAAGGCCTGACGCACCTCGTTATTCAGTGTGCCTGCAAGCTGCCCAACTTCATCCTTTGTTTTTATATCGAGGCTTGTATCAAGGTTGCCTGATGCAAGGGCTGCGGCAACGCTCGCCGTTTTCTTAAGCGGCTTGCTGATTTTGAAGCGAACGAACAATAACAGGCAAACCAGTATGAATACCAGCGATCCACCGGCTGAAATAAAGATCGTCACCATCAGTCCGTTTATCCTGACAAACAACTCATCCTTGGACACTGCGTAAAAAATTGCGAAATCGGTGCCTTCCACAGGCGCATACGACATAAACTTGACAACACCGTTATATGAGTACTGGCCAAAACCCGTCTCTCTGTTTGCAGCCTTTTGTGACAATGCCGCCAACTGCGCCAGCTGCGGATTCTTTTTGGCGATTTCCACAGAGTTTTCCTGAACGACCGCTTTGTCCTTAACCGGATGCATCACAACGCCGCCGTCTTGCGCAATCATCGCCGCATACCCGGTTTGGCCGACCTTAATGTCTCCAATCATCTTATACCAGTTATCATATTTTATCAGGGTGGAGATAACACCCTGCGCCCCCTTATCTACCGGTGTAAACATAAAGAAGTATAGATCATTATCCTGCTCCAAAACCAATGCTCGAGTCAGCACGGCATTGCCTTTCAGCGCTGATTGAAAGCCTTCGTTCTGCGAAAAATCGATCTTGGTTCCGTCTGCCGATATTGTGCTTCCGTTTTGATCGGTATAAGCGATATAACCGTAATCCCGATCCTTTTGATGCTCAGCCAATATATCTTGAGCTCGATCTGTACCGTAGTTGATGATTTCATCTTCAATATCTTGTATATCCGTGCGAACAGCCTTGATGCCGTCGGCAACAATCCTGGCCGTTTGCTGAACCTGTGCGGTCAAGCTGCTGCTGTAGCTTTCGAGCAATGCGGCCGAAGCGTTGCTGTAAGAAATAAACCCGACAAACAACAATGTCACAACAACCAGCGATGTGACAATGGCCGTGATTTTTGACCCTATTGTCAGTGCCCTGTCTTTTCTAATCCTCTTTTCTTGTGTTTTCATAATGCCATCTCCCTTTCTGTCCATTTTGAATGCCCGCGACTTATTCGCGTTATGACTATCTCTTTTACCCCTAAGAACGATGTCTTACATCGACTCGGATGCCTTAATCAACAATGCTTCTTGGTTATTAAAGAGCTGTTCACAGTCAATCAGAACCACCACATCACCGTTAATCTTCCCCACCCCGTTGATATATTTCGCTCCCGAGCTTGCTGTAAGGCCGGGCGGCGGTGCAATATCTTTTATCTGCATCACTTCCGCCACGTTATCCACAATGAGGCCCGCCGTCAACTCCTGAGTCTCAACCACAATAATGCATGTTCTGTCTGTGTAATCTCTTTTTTGCTTCCTGAATTTTATCCCCATATCAATCACGGGAATGATAGTGCCGCGCAGATTAATAATCCCTTTAATATAATCCGGCATATCGGGCAGCTTATTGATCGTCTGCAATCCAATGATCTCTGTCACTTGATTGATGATAATGCCATATCTTTCTGATCCAAGATCAAACGTTAAAAATCTGTCCTCTTTCTCCTCAGCTTCAGTCATCTCTGAATTATACGTATCCATATGGACTCCGCCTTTCCTTCTTAATTTATCTTAATCATAATAATTCCGACTTAACAGGAGCTTAACAAAATACTGAGGAGTGGTCGTTCATAGCGTATTTATTGTCGCTATTCAGGTGTTAGTATTTTTAGCTTTACTCATATCTCCTTATTTTAATACCTTTTTATACTATCTCTATTAATTTATCCCCCCCCATACCTTCTATAAGAAAAGGGTTCCCGCTTTTTATACCGGGAACCCTTTTATGATGTCGATTAACGGATGATTAATACTTACCGAAATTACCGTCGTCAATCGCTAGATGCTCCGCCATATTCATCTTATCAGCCCTGCCGCTGCCTAAATGCGCAGCACTAGATTCACTGAGAGTGAACTTACCCACCATTTCTTTGAGCATGGCGGCCTGGCTTGAAAGCTCTTCGGCGGCCGCTGCTGTCTCTTCGGACGTGGCCGAATTCGTCTGCACCACCTGAGACATCTGCTCGATGCCTCTGTTCA
>JAEZIW010000042.1 GCA_023436525.1 Bacillota bacterium
TCAGTTCATCAAGAACCGTGCTGTCAATCTTCTGGTCGGTTCCGGCCCATGCGCTGAAGCTCACGTTATAGTTGCGCGCCTTTGTAAAGCCTGCCGACTGAAGGATAATCGTTGTGAATCCTGAACGGATACCGCCGGTGCAATACAGAACGATTTCGTCATCGGTGGTGTAGCCGAGAGCCTCCACTCTCGCCCTGATCTGAGCGGGTGTCAGCAGCGTTCCGTCGGCGTTGTAGAAGTCCTTAAACCAGATGTGCTTGGAATTCGGAATGCGCCCTTTTGTCTTCTCACCATAATTCTTAAGGCCTGCATATTCCGCATCTTCTCTCGTATCCAACAGTTTCAACGTGTCAAGATTCGCTGCAAGATAATCTGTTTCGGCAATGAGGTTTTCATTAGGATTGGCTTTGGGCCCTGTGACCGGCGTGATTTTTGTGGCTTC
Source organism: Bacillota bacterium (assembly GCA_023436525.1). Lineage (GTDB taxonomy): Bacteria > Bacillota > Clostridia > Christensenellales > SZUA-584 > SZUA-584. Next base: position 443 of record JAEZIW010000042.1, read on the forward strand.
TGTCGACACTTCACCGCCGGCATCCTGCCACGCTTTGATACCGCCATTAAGAATAAACGTGTTTGTCAAACCAAACACACGGAACGTCCAAAGCTGGCGGCCCTCTTCGCCCCAGCCTGCCTGTGTATCGGTGTAAATTACAACCGGCTTTGTGCCATCAATGCCCAAATCACCGAATAATTTAGAAAGCTCGTCATACGACTTGATATGTGCCCAATCGCCGCTCGCCTGATCAACGCCCACGTTAGACCATTCCTGCCATGTGGCACGAACCGCATTCGGCAGATGCCCTTTATCGTATGCTTCCTGTGCGCGGGCATCCAGCACGATCACGTTATCGTATTCTTTCTGAAGCTTTTCCACAGTGTACACATAAGAATCAAACAGCTCCTGATCGCCCTCTTTTTCAGTGACGTCAGTGGGGGCCGGAAGAACCTCTGAATTGTTGTCTCCCGTTCTGATGGCTCTCGTTGTTTCGGCTGGCGTTGCCGATACGCTGGCGGAAGCTGATTCGGTTGCAGCTGCTGTTTCTGAAGCTGAAGCCGATTCAGAGCTTTGGGACGCAACAGGTGCTGCGCACGCTGCAAAAGCGGAAACCGCAAGCACAAATACCAATAACAAAGCGACTAATTTTATGTTTTTCATTTAGATTCTCCTTTTAATTTTTTTGGTTTGCTTTATTCATTTTCAGGCATTTATGCTTCGACATCGGCACGTAAGAATGGCTGCACTTGCAGAGAACGGGGTGCGTAGAATGTGTCTCATCTGAAATCTCCTTTCGCTTCCGACTAAAAACTCTTTTCATATATGTTTTGTATGAATTAGATGGTAACATATCCCCATTCTTGCGTCAATCATTATTTTAATTTTTCATATATTTTTTATATGTATTTGAATTGCCTGTCATATTTATGTATACAATCAATTCTATGGACATAAATAACACAATGTGATAGTATAAAATTACAATTCCGAAACCGGTTTCGGAGGTGAAGGGTATGTCTACGATTTATGATATTGCGAAATCCTGCGGACTGTCTCCGGCGACCGTATCCAAGGCATTAAGCGGCGCAACCGATGTCAGTGTGAACACAAGAAGAAGAGTTCGGCTGGCGGCCAGCAACCTGGATTATATACCCGACGGGCGCGCCAAGGGCTTGAGCCAGAATCGCACCTGGACGATCAGTGTGCTGTGTCAGGATGGATCCGACATGGGTCTTCGTCACTACCTTTTTGCGGCCATTATTGAAAGTTTTAAAAGCGTCGTTGAGCGGCACGGATATGATATCGTTTTTGTCTCCAATCAGGTGGGCAAGATGGGTTTGTCTTATTACGAACACTGCCGTTACAGAAAAGCAGATGGCGTGTTTATCGTGCACACCAACTTCTCATCAAAGGAAGCGACAGAGCTTATCGAAAGCGACATTCCCAAAATTGCTTTTGACTATTCGAATGCGTCAATCGGCTGTGTGACCACCGACTGTGATAAAAGCATGTCTCTGATATACAACCATCTGTATGATTTGGGCCACCGTCGCATCGTTTATATGCATGGAGATACCCGATTTGTTACCAATATGCGCATACAAAGCCTGAAAAAAGCGATGGCGCAAAAAGGTCAGCAGCTTAAGCCAGAGGACCTGATTCAGTCGAAATATTACTCCATTGACGGCGGATATCAATCGATGCGAGAGGTATTGCTGCGAAAAGAACGCCCCACCGCTGTGATTGCAAGCGATGACTACAGCGCGATCGGTGCGATTAACGCGGCCAAAGATGCCGGATTATCTGTGCCCGGGGATATATCGATGGTGGGTTTTGATGGGATTGAGCTCACGCAGTTTTTTACGCCGCAACTGACCACAATCCGTCAGGATACCACCGGCATTGGCGCAAAGGCCGCCGAGAGCCTCATCAAGCAGATGCTTGGTGTCGAAGGCGGAAAGCGGACTGATAATATCATACTGGAACCACAGCTGCTTGTCGGCAACAGTTGCAGGCGTATTAATTAGGAGAGTGAATATGGAGACGTATCAAGATCCGAACCTGTCTTTTGAGCAAAAAGCGCAGGCCATTGTATCAAAAATGACGGCAGAGGAGAAAGCGGGGCTGCTCCGTTATGATTCTCTGGCCGTTGAGAGGCTGGGGCTGCCCGCATACAACTGGTGGAATGAGACGTTGCACGGTGTGGCAAGAGGCGGCACGGCCACCATGTATCCTCAGGCCATCGCACTGGCAGCCATGTTCGACACCGATATGTTATACGCCGTTGCGCGGGCATGTGCGTTGGAAGCGCGTGCAAAATTTAACGCCCACCGCAGACACGGCGACAGGGATATCTATAAAGGGCTCACGATGTGGACGCCCAATATCAATATATTCCGCGATCCGCGCTGGGGGCGCGGCCAGGAAACCTACGGAGAATGTCCGTATCTGACGTCGCGGCTTGGCGTGGCCTTTGTCAAAGGGCTTCAGGGTGACGGAAAGCATTTGATGGCCGCAGCGTGCGCGAAGCACTATGCCGGGCACAGCGGCCCCGAGGCAACACGCCACAGCTTCAACGCGCTTATTTCTGAAAAAGATCTGAATGAAACATACCTTCCCGCTTTTGAAGCGTTGGTAAAAGAAGCGCGCGTGGAGGGTGTGATGGGTGCTTACAATCGGCTGAACGGAGAACCCGCTTGCGCGAGCCGTTACTTGATGGAAAAGCTGTCCAACTGGGGCTTCGACGGTTATTTTGTATCCGACTGCTGGGCCATACGCGATTTTCATACACATCATATGGTGACGGCCACAGCCCCCGAATCGGCCGCCCTGGCGCTGAAGACTGGATGCGACTGCAATTGCGGCAATACATATCTGCATCTGCTGGTTGCGCTTAAGGAGGGCCTGATCACCGAAGAACATCTGACACGGTCGGCTGTACGTCTCATGCGGACGAGAGCGCGACTCGGACTGCTGAATGACACCTGCGAATATGACAATATCGATTACGAGCTGGTGAGCTGCGACGCTCATAAAGCGCTTTCGCTTGAGTGTGCGCGGCAGTCAATGGTACTGCTAAAAAATAACGGGCTGCTTCCGCTCGATAAAAGGGCCGTCAAAACCATCGGTGTTATCGGCCCTAACGCAGCGAGCATCGACGCGCTGCGCGGTAACTATTACGGAACAGCCGACGAAATGATCACATTCTTAGACGGCATCCGCGCAGCGGTTGACGGACGGGTTTATTACGCGGAAGGCTGCCATTTATTCAAGGATCAGCTGCAGCCTCTTGCCATGCCGGGCGACGGCTACGCAGAAGCCATGATAGTGGCAGAACAATCGGATGTGGTCGTGCTGTGTGTTGGGCTTGATGCCACGATAGAAGGCGAAGAGGGCGATACGGGAAACGCTTTTGCATCCGGCGATAAGCCGAATCTGCTGCTGCCGGCCAGTCAGCGTGTGCTAATTGAGAAGGTGCTGGCCGTCGGCAAGCCAACCGTTGTCGTTCTTGCATCCGGCAGTTCGATCAATCCATTGGCAGACGCGGCAGACGCCCTCATACAGGTGTGGTATCCGGGACAGATGGGCGGCAAAGCACTGGCCGACATTCTTTTTGGCGATGTATCGCCGTCGGGTAAGCTGCCGGTCACATTCTATCAATCCGTCGAACTGCTCCCGCCATTCGACGACTATGCCATGCTGAACCGCACATACCGCCATGCTTATAACAACGTGCTTTATCCCTTTGGCTTTGGACTAACCTATTCAAAAACCGTTTGCCGTGATCTTCAGTATCATGTTCACGACGGCAAAGCCAGCCTGATTGTGGAAAACATCGGCCCGTACGACACGGATGAGGTGATTCAATTGTATATCAAAGACAATGATTCGTCATGGGCTGTGCCGAACCATAAACTGTGCGGGTTTAAGCGTGTCCATTTAAAAAAAGGAGAAACGCTGGACGTAACCTTGTCGGTGATGCCCGAAGCATTTGAAGTGGTGGATGATGCCGGACGCCGGTTCGTAGACAGTCGTCGCTTTACACTCTATGCGGGTGTCAGCCAGCCCGATGAATTAAGCTGTCAGCTCTCCGGCTGCGTATGTGTTAAAACACACATCAGTCTTTAGATTGTGGCGTCAGTGATGGTATGTATTCGGAACTCAAACAAACGGGCACACGCTTTTGCATGCCCGTTTTCGTTTAAAACGTATTTATTTTACCTGCTAATGTAAAGATTGTGCTCATATGATAGCAATACAGGTAAAAATAATACGTTGAGTAGTAACGATATGCTATTTACCTTAATTTAACTGAACGCTAGAATTGTATCATCCCAAAATAATAAGGAGGATGGTTACCCCATGAAAAAAGTCATTGCTTTAATGCTTGCACTGCTTTTCATCGTCTCACTGACCGCTTGCAGCGCACAACCTCAAGCGGTGAGCACGGAGCCCTCACCGGAAAAAGCATCTGTTGAACCTGAAAAAGCTTCGGCAGAAGCGCCGGAAGAACAGGTCACGCTGAGACTCTGGAGTATCGCGACCGAGAGCGACAACTACTACCACCCATACCTGGATGCGATTGCGCAATTTGAAACCGATCACCCGAACATCAAGATCGAGTATGAAACATTCGAAAACGAATCGTACAAAACAAAGCTTAAATCCGCCGTGGCAGCCAATGAGCTTCCGGACATCTTCTTTACCTGGGGCGGCGGTTTCTCACAGCCCTTCGTTGAAGCTGGCCGTGTTCTGAGCGTGGATGACGTATATGCAAAATACGCAGAACAGCTGCCTGAAGTTATGCTGGGAAATCTGACTTACGATGGAAAGAAATACGGAACCGTTTACACGATGAACGTATCGATGTTGTTCTACAACAAAGCTATGTTCGCAAAGTATGGCTTAAATCCGCCCACAACGTTTGAAGAGCTTGCGAGTGTATGCCAGACGTTTATCGACAACGGAATCGTACCGTTTGGTATCAGCGCCAAGGATATCTGGAGTCTGGCGATGACGCATGATGCGCTGACCCTCAAATCGGTGGGCCCGGATGCGCTGAGAAGCTGCCTGACCAAGGACGGAAAAGTCAGCTACAATTCTGCCGATTTCCTCAACGCCTCAACCAAATTTGCCGAACTCGTGGCAATGGGCGCTTATAGCAAGAACGCCGTGGCGCTGAACAACGACGAAGCAACACAGACCTTCTATGATGGCGATGAGCCGATGTACATTACAGGAAGCTGGATGGTCAGCGATTTCTACACGAAGTCCAAAAATCCCGACGACTTTGGCTGCATACCGATCCCTGTTTTAAACTCACAAACAGCCAAAATTACCGACTTCATGGGCGGCCCTTCCGATTCTCTGATGGTTTCCGCGTCCACAAAGTACCCCGAAGAAGCCATGATGGCGATGTTTGAAATCAGCAAGAACATCTCGAAAAACGCATTCCTGTCGGGCAGCGGCATTGCGGCATGGCAAGTTGACTATGATGTTAACTCCGTCAGACCGCAGACTCAGGAAATTGCCGCGCTGGTTCAGGATGCCACATCGTTCACGCTTTGGTTTGATACGCTGATGGAATCAGAGGATGCCGGTGTGTATCTTGAAAACCTGCAGCAGCTGTATCTTGGAGACATTACTCCCGAGAAGTTCGTTGAGCTGATGGCGACACAGCTGGGAGTATAATACAGAACGTTTTGTTTAAGCAAAAATGAATGATGAGCTTTTAGCGGCCTCCCCGCAAAAACCGGGAGGCCGCTGCTCTAAAAAAGTTGTATTGCCAATAACGAGGGGAGAATTATGAACAATATCTATAGGAACAAACCGGCGATCATACTGTTCTTACTGCCTGCGGCGATTCTCTTTTTTTCGATTATTGTCATTCCGGTTATCATGTCGGTTTATTACAGCCTTCAGGATTGGGATGGCATGTCTGATATGAAGTTTGTGGGTTTCGATAATTATATCAAACTTTTCACGAGTTCAACAATCAACTTTCCGCAGTCGCTGCTGAACGCCGTGTTATATATGTCAGCCTCCGTTTTTATACAGCTGCCGTTCTCGCTGCTGCTGGCGTTGCTGCTGGCAAGAGGAAGACGAGGCAGCCGTATGTTTCTGTCGGCGTATTTTATCCCGGTATTGCTCTCCACTGTTGTCATCGGCCAGTTATGGCTGAAAATATACAACCCTGATTATGGTTTGTTGAATCAGGGGCTGAGTGCTCTGGGCTTGGAATCCTGGTCAAAAGCCTGGCTTGGTGACAGGGGAACGGCGCTGGTGGCAGCCTTTATTCCAACGATGTGGCAGTTTACCGGATATCATATGCTGCTGATGTATGCGGGCATTCAGGGTGTTCCCAACGAAATCAAGGAGGCCGCTTTAATAGACGGGGCCTCAGAATCCCAGATCAACAGAAAAATAATCATACCCATGATCAAGCCTGTCTTGCGCGTGTGTCTGATAATTTCGGTGACCGGCTCACTGAAGATATTTGATATGGTCTACATTCTTACAGGCGGCGGGCCTGCTCACGCGACCGAGGTGCCCAGTACACTGTTGTATTCAAGAATGTTTTTACGAAACCAATATGGCCTTGGAAGCGCCATCGCTGTGTTGTTGATCGCTTTATGCATGATTTTGGCTATAGTGATTCGAAAATCATTTAAAACGGAGGTAAACTGAATGAAGCTTCAGCTTTCTACACCAACGAGCATCCAACTAAAGCATTCAAAAAAGTGGTTAACAAAAGAAGTGTTTGTGTACGCTCTGCTGATTATCTGGTTTATTATCAATGTATTCCCTCTGTATTGGATGTTTACTTTCTCGCTCAAGAGCAACGCCGAAATTTTCGGTGAAAACGTTATTGGCCTGCCGCAAAACTGGCTATGGGAAAATTTCGAAAAGGTTCTGGGCGTACACGATCTTTCCGGTTTTTTTCTGAACAGCATTATCGTGACCGGCATTACGATTGTTCTGACGACCATCATTGGCATGATGGCTGCCTTTGCACTTTCCAGAATGGTATGGAAGGGACGAAAAGTCGCGAATCATATGGTGATTCTCGGAATGACGATGCCCATTCATGCGTCGATATTACCTATATTTCTGGTGCTCTCAAAGCTCAAAATGCTGGATTCTTATCAATCACTTATTATTCCCTATACGGCTTTCGCGTTGTCCGTGGCGATTTTAATATTTGTCGGTTTTATGCAGGAGATCCCCAAAGAGCTCGATGAAGCCGCCTGTATTGACGGCTGTGGTGTGTGGCGCATATTCAGGCATGTGATATTTCCTATGATGCGTCCTTCCATTGCGACCGTGGGTATATTCACCTTTATTCAAGCCTGGAACGAATTGATGTTTGCTTTGATATTTATCAGCAAATCCGAATTCAGAACACTGACAGTGGGCTTACAGACGCTTTCGGGATCATATACAAGAGATTGGGGTCCCATCGGGGCATCGCTGGTGCTGGCAACCTTTCCAATGCTGTTGGTCTATGCCTTCTTAAGCAAAAAAATTCATGAAAGCGTCAGCGCCGGAGCCATTAAGGGCTGAGCGGAGTACTCACCAATGGGTGGTTGTGTTAACGCTTGTATAAATAGATTTAAAATGAAGAATGTGGCTGTTATAATAAAAGCATCAATGCTGCTGTAGGAGGCTTTCAAATGAAGGCGTTGACTCAGAAATTAAGAATGAAGCAGCACGGTGAGCATTCTTTAAAAAGCAAAACCTGGCGTTTTTTCCTATTGATTTTTTCTCTCTTTTGTGTGATATTTTCGACATCGTACCTCATTATTATGGACAGAGCTTCCGTGGACAACACGGTGTCGAACAGCGAAACAGCCATGACGAGCTTAAACAGCAACATTAAGTCGAACTTTGACAGGTACAAAGAAATGTCTCGCCTGATTATGCTTAACAGTGCCGTCACAGATTTTTTGAATAACGACGCGTACAACCAGACGACGGTATGTAACGGGGTTATCAGTATCACCAATATATACAGCTATATCGATTCCGTCTACATTTTTCATCTGGATGGTAAATTTGTTCGGACAGGTTCAGGCTTGATCGATGTTGATAAAAGGCTCTTGCAGACACAGGAGTGGAGACAACCATTATTGAAAGCAAAGGGAGGGGTTGTTCTCGGTGTTGACGGACAAGGTGCCTTTACCAAGCGCAGCGGCACCTTGATTTCGATGATGCGTCTTATTTATGATATTGAAACACAAAAAGAAATTGGTCTATTGGTGGTGAATCTGAACCCAAATGTACTCTATACAGCCACACAAGGGACCAGTCATAACAGGCAGATCTGCTTTTTTGATAAACACGGCAACTTTCTCTGGGGCAATGAAGGGCTCATCGATTCGTTCAACCAAGACTATGTGGATGATGGTTTCAAATGGCAAGAGGTTAACGTCGATGGAGAAAGACAGGTGCTTAGTTCATTCTCGATGCCGGATTTGCCGATTGTACAGATCAGCCGATGTAAGGTGACGGCGGCCGAGATGAATTCAAGCGAAACCGTACTGCTGGTGATTACGCTGATTGCGGCGGTTTTATTGTCAGTATTCGCAAGCGGGATATTCATTTCAAGCAACATTGCACGCCCCATCGATCTTTTAACCGAAGCGATGACAAGCACGCAGGTGGACGGCGAGCTTCACGAGATCAAGCTGGCGCTGCCCAACAACGAAATCCACCGTCTGGCAAACAGCTATAACAATATGGTGGCTCATATCCACCGTTTAATTGACGAATTGATACAAAAGGAAAGCAGCATACGGAATGCGGAGATGCGAACGCTGCAGGAGCAGATTAAGCCGCATTTTCTTTACAATTCGCTGGAGACAATCAGCTATATGGCGCTGCAAAGCAACGCGCCCAAGGTTCACGATGCGTTGGAAACGCTGGGGAGCTTTTACCGCAATTTTTTAAGCAAGGGCAGCAGGCAGATCATGCTCCGCAATGAGATTCTGATTGTGAAGGATTATCTGGCACTGCAGAAGCTGCGCTACGGAGACATTCTGGACGATGAATACATCGTGGACGACGACGTGCTGAATGCGCAGATACCCAAGCTGATATTGCAGCCACTCGTGGAAAACAGTCTGTACCATGGCATCAGGCTCAAAGGTGAAAAGGGAATCATCCGCATCAGTGCGTTTAAGAAGGACGACATGATCCATATATCTGTATTCGATTCCGGTGTCGGGATGTCTGAAGAACAGATAGCAAAAGCGCTTTCAAGCAACGTTGTTGATACAGACGCGCTTTTTGGTTTTGGCCTTAAAGGGACAATTGAGAGAATCCGTTATTATTTCGACTATCGCAGCGAGATACAGATACGCAGTGAAATCGGCGAATTTACCGAGATTGAGATTATCATTCCAAGCAAGTGAGGTCGAGTTATGTTTAGAGTCATGCTTATCGATGATGAACAACCTACGCGTCTGCTGCTGAAAAAATCAATCGACTGGGCTTCGCTTGGTCTTGAAGTGGTGGGCGAAGCAGGAAGCGGGATTGAAGCCATCAATAAGATTGATGACCTAAGGCCGCATATCGCGTTTGTGGATATCTGTATGCCATTTATGGGCGGCATCGAATTCTCCAAGCTGGCAGCCGGCCGCTATCCGAATCTCAAGATCATCGTTCTGACTGCTTTTGATGAATTTGAATATGCGCGTCAATGCATCGGGTTGAAGGTCTGCGGGTATATACTAAAGCCCATTGTCAGATCTGAGATTTATGAGGTGTTAAATAAAGTCGTACAAAGCGTGGAAGAACCGGCCAAGGATACCGAAGAAAACAGAGAGATCGAGCCGTCAGCAATCCGCCGTATCGCCCGGTATGTGACCGAGAACTATAAGGATTCAAGTCTTAATCTTACCTCCATCGCCCAGACGTTTGGATTCAACCCGAGCTATTTAAGCAGGCGGTTTAAAGCAGAGATCGGCAGTTCATTTATCGAGTATCTCACAGAATGCCGAATGAAGAGAGCCATGACACTGGCCAATGAAAATCAAAAGATGTTTTGCATTGCATCCGCCGTTGGTATTCCAGATCCCAACTATTTCGGACGTTGTTTCAAGAAATATTCAGGCATCAGTTATTCAGAGTTTTGCAAAAACAGTACCGGGGCCGAAGCCAATTCGCGTATGGGGCAAATTTCATCTCCCCAAGACGGCTCAAACAGTAAATAAAACGACGAAAGCGGCTCCACTTATACCGTTTTCGCACGTTGAAAAAAGGAGGCAAGAATATATCCGCAACAGCTTGCGGTGCGGCAGTGTGGAGACCTGCCGTAATGCCGTCGTCATTTTACGGACGGCGGTGAGCTGTACAGAAGCGGAGGCTGTGTACAGCAAAGCGAATCAATATGGCAAGAGTGGCTTTAAATGGCATCAGGAAGATTTTTGACAAAAATGTTGTGGCAGTCGATGATTTCAATCTGGATATTGCCGACAAGGAATTTGTGGTGCTGGTGGGCCCGTCGGGCTGCGGAAAGTCTACCACATTGAGAATGGTTGCAGGGCTGGAGGAGATCTCTGAGGGCGAGGTGTATATTGACGACCGTCTTGTCAACACTGTGCCGCCCAAGGATCGCGATATCGCGATGGTTTTTCAGAATTATGCGCTATATCCGCATATGACAGTGTATGAGAATATGGCCTTTGCCCTTAAGCTGCGCAAGATGAAGAAAGCGGAAATCGACTCACGCGTTCAGCAAGCTGCAGAAATCCTCGGAATGACCGAACTGCTCAAGCGCAAACCCAAGGCGCTGTCGGGCGGACAACGGCAGCGCGTGGCAATTGGCCGTGCCATTGTGCGTGAACCAAAGGTGTTTTTAATGGACGAACCGCTGTCGAATTTGGATGCCAAGCTGAGAAACCAAATGCGCGCTGAATTGATCAAGCTTCGCGAACGCATAAACACAACTTTTATATATGTGACCCATGATCAAATGGAGGCCATGACGCTTGGCGACCGTATCGTCATCATGAAGGACGGCCTCATACAGCAGATTGGTGCGCCGCAGGATGTGTTCAACCGTCCCGCAAATAAATTTGTTGCAGGCTTTATCGGCACGCCGCAGATGAACTTTTTACCGGCAGAGCTTTGCATTTCCGGTCATGATTATATCGTACGCGTGGCCGGCGCAGAGATTAAGCTGCCAGCCGACAAACAGAAAATACTGCAACAAAAGAACCAGCCGACAGGAGACGTCCTGCTGGGCATTCGTCCCGAGCATATATGCTTGGCCTCTGCGGAAGAAGCCAATACCATAAAAGCCAAGGTGGATGTGTCAGAAATGATGGGCAGCGAGATATATCTCCATGTTGTCGCAGCTGACCGGGATATCGTTATCCGCGTACAGCTTACAGATTTGGGGGAAACCGTATTCTCGCCGGGCAAGGCCAATCATATCAATTTCAGCATTTCCAAAGACTTGCTGCATCTGTTTGATATGACGACTGAAAAGAATATCTTTTGCTGATCGCCGTAACAAAAAAGATATGGCTAACAGACTTTTTTCTCCATGTCTGGGTTAAGGCTGATTTAATTCAATTGAGTATCTCACAAACAGGCAAAAGCCGGCACGCACAGTACCGGCTTTCTGTTATATCTTTTTTATTTTTCATTGCAAATGTTGGGAGTCACAGCCGCCGTATTCAACGTGATCTTCATGCCCGTTGCAGGCACTGCAGGCTGAACAGCCGCTGCAGCCGCCTTTTTTGCTCCGCCTTACGATCCGTACGATTGTATACACAAGCGCAGTCAGTATGAT
>JAEZIW010000113.1 GCA_023436525.1 Bacillota bacterium
CCGCCATATCCTCCACGGTATACCCCTCGAGAAACAAAATTTCCGTCACTGTGCGCGGCGGGTTGCCTTCCAGCAGCACATCCGCAATCTGTTCCAGCGTCATGCCCGGAGACAGATTGTATTTCCCCGCTTTCAGGCTGCCGCCGACATCATTAAAATCCGCATAGAGCTGAAACGCGAACTTGTTGCGGATGATGCCCTTTTCGTAAAGCACCGTGGATATTGAAGACAGCGACGAACCCGAACCAATCTCAACATAAACGGTCTGCGATGTGTTGTCGGCCACCGGTGCCACATAACTTTCCTCAATATAGTGATAAACGGAAACACCAAGCAGTATCACCAGCGCGGCACTGATTGCAAGTATCAGCAGCGGCTTGCCGATACGCCAGATAAACGCGCCCGTGGGCAGTTCTTTTAGTGAGCCGCGTTCCTCGCATCTTTCCAGCGGCTCGTTAAACCCTTCCTCCACGGAAAAAGCGCGTGTCTCACCATCTGTGCTGCGGATTTCGCCGCCTACAGGCGCAAACGAGCGCGTCTCGTTATTCAAATCGTCAATCCATCTGTTTTTATCCTTGTTATTTGTCATATTCAACCTACTCTGATATAAGATCCCCGAAGCCGCAGGCATCGCCGAGTATTTTGTAAATATCGCCCATTATCGTCTGCAGACGGTATTCGGCCGCAAAAAAAGCCGTTACATCGGGGTTAAACGCAAGCAGACCGCCAAGAGATTTGAGCTTTTCCAGCGTCTCTTCCTTCGGCTCATTGCCTGCCAAATATGTTGCTTGCGCTTCAAACTGAAGCTTTCTGTAGTCGTCCAGCAATGCCTTCGTTTTTTCGTCCGCCGTCACAATCTCTTTTAAGCGCGCATATTCTATGTAGTCCGCGCTGATTTTTATTTCATTCGCTAATTCATGTGCTTTGTCATACACGAGCAATCCATTCACCTCACAGCTTAAATATCAATAATGATGGGCAGTATCATCGGGTTGCGTTTGGTGCTTTCATACAGATAGCTGCGCAGCGCCTTTTTGATGCGTCCCTTGATGGTCGTCCATTCCGTTACTTTTTTGTCACTGCAGTCATTGACCACATCCACAATAATCTTGCGTGCACTCTCAAGCAAATCGGTGGATTCGCGCATATACACAAACCCGCGCGATATGATTTCAGGCCCCGCAATCAGCTCACCCGTTTCGCTTGATATGGTAACCACAACGATAAACAAGCCGTCCTGCGACAGCAGCTTTCTGTCGCGCAGTACCACGTTGCCTACATCGCCCACACCCAGCCCGTCGATGATGACGCTGCCCGACGGCACCGTGTCGGTCATGCGGGAAAACCGCTTGCCGATCTCCACCACCTTGCCGATCTCGGGTATGAATATGTGATTTCGCTTGATGCCCTGATTCTCGGCCAGCGCCGCGTGCCGATACAGATGCCGGTATTCACCGTGCATCGGTATAAAGTACTGCGGCTTTGTCAGCGAAATCATCAGCTTTAATTCTTCTTCGCATGCATGCCCGGATACATGTACATCCGCCACTCCTTCGTTGATGACGTCGGCACCCTTGCGGTACAGCATGTTGATAACGTCCGACACATAGCGTTCGTTGCCCGGAATCGGTGTGGATGAAATAATCACAAGATCGCCGGGAATCATCGAAAGCTTTTTATGCTCGCCGGCCGCCATACGCACAAGGCCGGACATCGTTTCGCCCTGGCTGCCGGTGGTTAAAATCACGATCTTGTTCTTCTTCATCTTTTCCAGCTCTTCGGGTTCCACGAGCATGTCTTCATCGAGGTCTAAATACCCAAGATCCGTAGCGACCTTGGCAACCTTTATCATGCTGCGTCCCGTCAGACACACCTTACGCCCGTAGCGTTTAGACGCGCTGATAACCTGCTGCAGCCGATGAATGTTCGACGCGAACGTGGCCACAATGATGCGTCCTGTCGCTTTTTTGAAGTAGCTCTCAAACGTGTCGCCCACGGTGCTTTCCGACATTGTGCTGCCCGATTTCTCGGCATTGGTGCTGTCAGACAGCAGCGCAAGCACGCCCTTGCTCCCAAGCTCGGCAAACTTCGCAAGGTCGATCACTTTGCCGTCCACCGGCGTGTAATCCACCTTGAAGTCGCCCGTGTGCACGATCGTTCCTTCCGGTGTATGCACCGCAAAAGCCAGCGACGCGTCTATACTGTGCGTCACGCGTATCGCTTCGATTTTAAAGATACCCGCCATAAAACTGTCGCCCGCTTTAATCACGTTGAGCGGCACACCGTCAATTTTGTGCTCTGCAAGCTTGGTTTCAATCAGGGCCAGCGTTAAATCAGTGCCATAAACGGGCGCGCCGATTTCCGGCAGAAGATACGGCGTTGCGCCGATATGATCCTCGTGCCCATGCGTGATGAGCACCGCTTTAATCTTCTCCTTGTTCTTTCTCAAATAGGTAATATCGGGAATCACGTAATCCACACCGAGCATGTCTTCCCGCGGGAAACACAAGCCGCAGTCGACTACGATCATCTCGTCTCCGTATTCAATCACCGTCATGTTTTTGCCCACTTCGCCGATACCGCCGAGTGGGGTGATTTTTACGTTATGCTGTTGCTGCTTTTTTGCCAAATTGGCTTTCCTCTCTTTCGTCTGTCTGTTTTATAATAAAGCATTGCTATTTTTCAGGTTGGTGCCGTTGGCACACTTTTTCATCGTTATTATACCACAATTATTGCCGTGCTCAAACCATGGCGAGAATTTTTACTTTTGTATGCATAAAATTGCGGCATCCCGATGACGATATATGTTCCGTGCTGCTTTCCATATTTTTTTATTTCTGGTTTTTTACCTCTTGACATATATAGATCGTCGATATATTTTATATATAGATCATCTACATATCGGAGGTGTAATGATGGCAATTGACAAAGCCCTGTTATCGGGCAGCACGACCATGCTGATACTGAAGCTGCTGGAGGAGAAGGACATGTATGGGTATCAGATGATCGAGGCGCTTTCCAAAAAAAGCGACAACACGTTCAACCTAAAGGCAGGTACGCTCTATCCGCTGCTGCATGGGCTGGAGCAGAATGGATTATTAAGCTCTTATGACGACAATGCGGACAGCGACCGGGTTAGAAAATACTATCATTTAAGCAATAAGGGCAAAAAGCTACTGACGGATAAGCAAGAGGAATGGACGGCTTATGCCAAAGCCGTTCAAAAGGTGCTGAGAGGAGGTGAATGCTATGACGCCGTTTGAAAAGATTCATGAGTATTCGAAGTCAGTCTGCGGGCAGATACGCTGGAAAAAGGCGCATGCGGTGGTTTCCGAGGAAATTGAGAATCACCTCATCGATCAGCGCAATGCTTATATGGCGGACGGCACTGATGAAGCCGCCGCAACCGAACGGGCCATTACACAGATGGGCGACCCGGTGACCATCGGGACACAGCTTGACCGCACACACCGCCCAAAGCCGCAATGGGGCATGCTCGGGCTGATAACAGTCATTATGTTCATTGGGGTCTTCATACAGCTGTTTCTTGATTTGCACATGAGCGGCTATATCTATTTAGAGACGTTTAAACCACTTATTTATACACTATCTGGCCTTGCCGTCTTAACTGTTTTCTACTTTTTGGATTTCTCTTGGATAGGCAATCATCCCCTAATCATTTTTATTGTGTCATCGATTCTGTTGACTATCAACTTTATCATCAGAGTATCGTTTGATCCATTCGGCGGCTTCTTCTGTGAGCCGATTTTGTTCCCGATCGGTTTTGCAGGAATCGTCTTTGTATCAAGGAACCGAGGCTATAGGGGTATTGTTTTATGCGAAATTGCTTTTTCAGTTCCCGCTCTGATGATGTTGATTCTTCGGTTCCGATCAGATTTTGTCCTTCTTGCTGTTTCTGCATTTATGATCCTTTGTCTGGCGGTTTCAAAAGGCTGGTTCGGCGTAAAAAAACGCAATGGCTATCTGCTTGTACTTATTCCTACAGCCGTTGCCTTGGCGCTGGCCATGATATACATATTTCAATACAGTTACCGTTGGGAAAAAATCATGGCTGCGTTTAATCCCTCGCTTGATCCGTCTGGAGAAGGGCAGTTGGGAATACAGATACGAACATTATTATCGCAATCACATTGGCTCGGAGAGGGCACAAGACAGGGCATTCCGGTTAATATGCAACCTTGGACGGGATGGAATCTCTTTTTCATGCTGACTTACATTATTTTTGATCTGGGATGGATACCTTTTCTATTGATTATGGGAGTACTGGTTTTCTTTATTGTTAAAGGCTTCATAGCCTGCTTTAAGCAAACAAGCGGGCTGGCATTGTTTGTGTCGATCTCTATCATGCTATCGTTCACCATACCCATTATTCAATACGTATTGTTCAATCTTGGAATAACGATGAGAATAGGTAGTTTTCCATTTTTCATATATTTCAGCAATAAAACTCTCTTAGTCAACATGGCACTTGCCGGTCTTATGCTGTCCGTATTCAGAACAGGTCATGTCGTCAAGGACAATGCATTCTCTCGAGATCGCCTTTTCTCTCTCCGTAACGGCAGATTGAGTTTTTCTTTTGGTAAGAAATGATTTGTAACATAACTGAAGAATTAAAGATGCTGGCATCCTCAACTGATTTCAAATGTAAAAAGGCTCCCTCTTTGAGGGGGCTGTCGCCGCAAGGAGACTTGGGGAGTAAACCCCGGTAATCTCGCTTCCTTCATAAATGACAGTCAAGGCATCGGCATTCCTGATGCCTTGACTGTTTATATACGATCGATTTCCTTACTCCTTCTTGCCCTGCCGCACAATCTTTCTCACCATATCCGCGTACGTCTCGCACAGCTCCGCCGCAAACTCCTCGGTATCGCCCTCGGTGCGAATAATAATCGTCGGCCTCGTCTCGTGCGGACAGATATACCCAAAGCCGCCCTGCACATCCAGCCTTAGGCCTTCATTTGCAAAAGCGCCGCCTCGCGCATACATCGTGCCGATCACGCGGCCGATATCCTCAAAGTCGCAGCTCACCGCCTTTACCCGCGTGTGCGGCTGCTCAATCACCCCCGCCACTTCATCGGCTGTCACGCCGCAGCGCGCCATGTGCTCCGCAAAGCGGCTCACGCCGAACACGCCGTCGTAAAGCACGCGCCGCTGGTCCGTCGAAAGATCCGCCGCCGCATCCTCTTCAGACGTAAACTCGTAGCTGATATTCAATACCTCCGCCGCTGCCAGCACACTGCGCGATACGCCGCTCGGCAGATTCACCACCGGCTTATTCAGGCTGTTGAACACGAGGTAATAGCAAAGCGCCTGCCACTCATCCGCGCCGAGCACACGCCCGCTTGGCAGATACAGCGCATTCACCATACCGTTTTTCGCAAATTTCACGCCGAATGTCGCCCCGTGTACCCGCATGGCTTCCTCAATCTCCATGCCGCCCGGCTCAGACACGCGCAGCCCGCACGTTTCAAATGTTTTCACCGCAAATGCGTCCGTCTCGCGCCCGCCCATCACCAGAACGCGCAGCCCCGATGGTTTGATTTTGCTCCAGTCAATCTTTTGAAACACCGTGTTGATATAAAGGCTTTCCCCGGCACCGATCCACGTTTCCTTGCCGCACTTCGCGGATGCAAGCATTTCGCCCTGTGTGAAATACCGTGTCTCAATCTTACGCCGCGCATTCTTGGAAAGCATGAATAACTGCGGTTCAAACAAGTCCGCGTACAGGTGCTGTTTATTCACGCGCAGCATCATGCAAAGCGTGCTCTGCATAATTTCGCCCACAAGCGCACAAACCGGCTTACTGACGCCGCTTAACGCATACACGTCCGCACCGCATAGGGTAAGCATGCCGGAGGCAGTTTTCAGCGCCGCGTGGCTCAAAGCGCTGCCGTCCGCACAAACTGTGACGCTCTTGCCCGATGCAAATTCACCGACAGCCCCGAATATGCGCCCCAGCTTAAGCGGCGTTAAATCCACGCCCACATCGCCGACGAACCCCGTTTTGCCGATCAAGCCGGCATGCTCGCCGTGGCCCCAAACGATGTTTTCGCCCACCGATGTGCCATAGCCAATGTCTTTCTCGGGCCATATGCGCACACGCGGCGAAACGCGGCTCTCCCCCTCTATGGTGCAGTGCTCGCCCACAACCGCGCCTTCGTATATGCCCGAGCGTTCGCCCACGGTGCTGCGTGCCGCAATCACACAGCCGCTCAGCTTCGCATGCCGCCCCACGCGCGCACCGCTGTGCACCACGCTGCGCTTCAGGTTACAGTACGCATGAATTTGCGCGTATGAACCGATACACGAGTATCGGCCTATTTTCGCGCCGTCGCCGATGGTGACCCCGTCACCGATAAATCCCGGAGATTGTATCAGCGCCGAGCTGCTCAATGTCACATCGTGCCCCACCCAAATGCCGCCGACGCATCGGCCTTTGATATTCACAGAAACCGCACCTTTGAGCATGTCCTCATGCGCACGAATGTAGCTGTCGATATTCCCGACATCGCACCAGTAGCCCGCTGCCACATGGCCGTAGATACGCATGCCCTTGCTCATCATCAGCGGAAACAAATCTTTCGCGAAATCAAACGGCTGCCCCGACGGCACGAGATCCAGCACCTCGGGTTCCAGCACATAAAGCCCCGTGTTGATCGCGTCGGAGAACACATCTTCCCAGCCCGGCTTTTCCACAAAGCGTTCCACAAAGCCGTCTTTGCCCGTAATCACCACGCCGTAGCCCACGGGGTTGCCCATGCGTTTCAGTACAATCGTTGCTTTGGCACCGCTTCTTTTATGCGCGTTCACCGCTTCAGATAAGTCGATATCCGTCAGCGCGTCCCCGCTAAGCACAATAAAAGTGCCGTCGATAAATCCGGACGCATTCTTCACGCTGCCGACGGTACCAAGCGGCACATCTTCAATATAGTATTCAAGATAAGCGCTTTTGGGCGGATGCTCCTCAAAATAGTTCGTAATCACCGACGGCTGATATCCGAGGGTAAACGCCATTTCATTGATGCCGTGCTTCAAAAGCAGTTCAACAGCATAATCGAGCATCGGCCGGTCGAGCAGCGGCACCATCGGCTTGGGCATCCCGCACGTAAGCGGGCGCAGGCGCGTCCCCTCACCGCCCGCCATCACAATCGCTTTCATAACAACACTCCCCTGTTGTGGGCTTAAAATGCAGCCCGTAAAATGGATAGCATTATTATGCGCTGTGGTTTGCGGCGATATTCTTTTCAGCGCCGGTTGAATGAAAAGTGACGTCGATTGAAATGCTTATCGAGCATCAAATGCTTCGCTTGTGAGATTTCGGAAACCAAATCGTATCTCGAAAAAGTCTCGAACATAAAGATGCTTGAAAGGTCTCGACCATACCCCTTTGGGGTGCGTATCTCTATTTTTATTGTATAACCGATCATTTGACAACGTAGAACAACATAAATAAACAAAAATAGACAATAAACGCGTGCGGTGATATAATATTAGGCGTGACTGCCCAAACACAAACCATCAATGCGGTCAAGCGTGTTATAAATTCAGGGGAATTAAAAATGAGCAAAAGACTTTTTAATATCTACTGCTTTGCTATAGCGCTCATAATCACCGTACCACTTGTGTGTACATTAATCAATTTTGGCTCAAAATTGATTTGGAATAAAAATATCATTCAGGAAAATGACTTAAGCGGTGTTGTTAACATACCCCCAAAAACCGAGCTTTCTTTGGAAACACTTCTATCGAGGCAATTCCAAGCGGACTTTGAGAAGAACTTTCAATATAACCTTACCACGCGCAAAGCGCTTACGCGGGTTTATAATCAGTTATTGTATTCCGTTTTTAACTCTACAGACAATAAAGAAATAGTCGTTGGGCGCGATAATTTTCTCTATGAGAAAATGTATCCCACAGCGCTACTTACTGAACTCACTTCACAAGATAGAGCAGAACTTGAAGAAAAAATCAACAAACTAACCACACTCAATAAATTACTAAAAGAGCGTGGAGTTACATTGGTTGTTCGCATGTCCCCTTCAAAAGCGTCGATTTATCCCGAGAATTTGCCCCCCGCTTACTCTCGTTTTATTAAAATGCAGCAAGATGGGGATTACGCTCAAAACTGGTATCAAGCGTTTAGGGAAATAATATCCAAAACCGACATACCATTCTACGATGGCCATACCCTTATGCAGAAATTAAAAAAAGAAGGCGAAATTGTTTTCACCAAGGGAGGAACGCATTGGTCATTATCACCCATGGAAACGTACATAAATGGCCTTAATACTTATATGGAAGGGCTTTTGAATAAAAAGCTCAGTAAAATGGTTGTAACAAACCAACAGATAATCACAGGCAAAATGGGTGTGGCGGAAGATAGCGATATCTGGAACCTATGTTGGAATGCAATATCGGCTGAACCAAATTATCCTTCTCCCAATATTTCTTTCAGCACCATTCCAGGGGAGGCTCCTTTACGTATTTTTACCGTAGGGCAGAGCTTCACAACAGTTCTACTCAATGCTATTTATAGCACTGAGCATCCTGTTTGGGATGAAACATACTTTTCGTGGTATAACAGCAGGGTAATTAAATTTCCAAGTGAAATGCCTTGGGGAACCCAGATTTCAGATACAACAGATGATTATGAGCAATATCTGAAAATGGATGTCATTATCATCGAATTCCTTGAAAATGGCACTGAATGGACTCAAATAGAGTTTGTCAATGATATGCAATTTAAGTTTGCTGATAACATGCTGAAACATATAAAAGAAAATGGTTTAGATTTATGATTTTTTCGTCTGCTTTATTCCTTTTTGCATTCTGCCCTATATTTTTTCTATCGTTATACTTCTCACCCCAAAACATAAAGCTTAAGAACGCTATAATTATCATCGGCAGCACATTGTTTTATGCATGGGGCGCCGGCGATTTTTTCTTCATTGTATTAGGAACGCTGATTATTGATTATATTTTGGGTAATCTAATGTACAAACACCGCAAGTATACCAAGCTGTTTGTAATTTTGGATATTGCGATGAACATTGGAATTCTGCTCTATTTCAAGTATTACAATTTCTTCTTGGATAATATCAATACTGTTTTTGGAAGCTTAGGGTGGAATTCGGTCACATTTACGAGGGTTCTATTGCCGTTAGGCGTATCATTCGTCGTTTTTCAAAAAATTACATATTGTTTGGATATCGCAAAGGGCACAACGAAGCCAGCAGAAAACTTCTTTTATGTCATAGAGTATTTATTGATTTTCCCCCAGATTATTGCAGGCCCCATTGTAAAGTATAACGAAATTGCCGATCAGATAAAAGAACGTAAAATCACCAAGGAAATGTTTCTATATGGCTTTAAGCGCTTTAGTATTGGGCTTTTCAAAAAGGTCTGGATTGCCGATGTCATTGCTCATGTTGCCGATACCGTTTTTGGCGCTTTTTCCGTGGGCCCTATCCCGTTTGATTATGCATGGATAGGCATTATTGCGTATACGTTCCAGATCTACTTTGATTTTTCTGCTTACAGTGATATGGCTATCGGTATGCTTTCCATGATGGGGTTCCGCATTCAAGAAAACTTCAATATGCCTTATACATCACTTAGCATAACAGATTTTTGGAAGCGCTGGCACATCTCCATGACATCGTGGTTTCGCGAATATTTGTATTTTCCACTGGGCGGTAATCGCAAGGGGAATGTTCGCACGTATATAAACCAATGGATTGTATTTCTTGTCTCGGGCTTTTGGCATGGTGCTTCATGGAATTTTGTATTTTGGGGCGCATATCATGGGTCGCTGCTTTGCGCAGAACGCGCATTCTTATTAAAAAGAACACAAAAAATCAACCGGTTTATTCGCGTCGCGCTTACGTTTCTGCTCGTTATGATAGGCTGGGTATTCTTCCGCGCAGACAGCATCGGCATGGGGTTTTCCTACATCGGAAGCATGTTTGATTTCAGCAATTATTATGTGCACGTGAGCCCCCAGTATATCCTTAATATCGACCCGCGCACATGGGCTGTATTTGCACTGGCCACGATCATATGCTTCTTGCCGGTTTTCAAAAAAGCCTATAAATTCCTGCAGGAAAAGGCTGTGGCTCATCCTGCTTTGTGTGATATAGGTGTTCTGGCGCTGTTTGCGTTTTCAGCTTTAAAAGTCATCACCGGCTCAATCAGCCCATTCATTTATTTTAGATTTTAATGCAGGCTCAATCTGTATCTAGCCAAAACGGTTAAATTATCTTCATCACCAGAAACCTCGTCGCAATCGGTAAAACCAAAGGGCTTGCCTCCTGCTGTTCACAGGCGGTAAGCCCTATTCATTGCTCAACGATTATCTATCTGAATTTTTAGCGCATCTCAAATGTCATCCGTTTCCGGCTTATCTCTCAAAATCATCATCATACCTGACAATATCATCTTCGCCTAAATATTGTCCGGATTGTACTTCAATGACTTCAAGCAACAGCTTCCCCAGGTTAGTCAGCCTGTGTTTTTGGCCGGCATGTACATAAATGCTTTCACCACTGCGCACAAGTTTCTCCTCGCCTTCAATCACCACTGATGCCGTTCCGTTGACGACTATCCAGTGCTCACTGCGATGAAAGTGCATCTGGTAGCTAAGCCGCTTTTGCGGCAGCACCGTTAGCCGTTTAACTTTGTAGAATCTATCTTCTTCCAGGACAGTGAAGGAACCCCAGGGTCGGTATTCGATCACATGGTTGTCGGCACGGGGGTCATTGCGTTTTTTCAGGGCAGCAACAACGTTTTTAACATCCTGAGTCCGTTCACGATTGCAGATTAATAATGCATCCTTCTGGTCCACCACCACAACATCAGATACACCAATCAACGCGATGGCTTTATCACCTTCCGAATAAACCATATTATTGCTGCAGTCCAACATGATTTCGTTGTTAAAGTAGACGTTTCCCTTTTCATCCTGATAGGTATGAAACTTATCATAAAACGTTGTGAAGTTGCCCAAATCATTCCAATCCATATTGAGGGGAACGCAAAAAACGCGGTCAAGGTTTTCTATTAGGCCGTAGTCGACCGAAATGGAAGGAGTTTTCGTATATACTTCTTCAATTGTTTCAAGTTGAAAAGCATTGTAAACAGCGGGGTTAAATTTAGCTACCGCCTCAACGAACTGTTTTGAATGGAATATAAAAATGCCGCTGTTCCACAAATAGCCCTCGGCACAATACGCCTTAGCGTTCTCTAAATCAGGTTTTTCCTTAAATTCTGCAACCTCCATGCCGCCGGGTATTGCTTTACCGGGTTTGATATAGCCGTAGCCCGTTTCCGGTCCTGTAGGCATTATCCCAAAGGTTACAAATCCTTGCTGAGCTATATTTTGAGCACCCAAAACCGTTTTTGCCAGAATTTCCGGATGATCCATAACATGGTCGGAAGCAAACACAGCGCAAATGTCTTCACAGTTTTTACGAATAGATTGAACCGCAAACATGATTGCAGGTAATGTGTTTTTAGGTTCCGGCTCCAAAAGGATGTTGTCTCTGTCAATAGTTTTTCCCATCTCCTCAATTTGCCCTTGGATAAGATGAAGATAATCCCTACTGCTGACGATAAAGATATCCTCCATACTGCCCATCAGCAGACAACGGTCAATGGTTAATTGAAAAATAGACTTTTCCATGCCGTTAAGTTTTAGAAATTGTTTGGGATAGTGAGTGCGGCTAAGCGGCCAAAGTCTGGTGCCGGAGCCGCCCGCCATAACTATCATTTTCAATGGGTTAGCCCTCCAATAAAAATAATATCAGTTTTCTCAACTTAATTTTGTCGTTATTTCATACAAATCAATCGTTACCGACTATTTGCACCCGCCAATAATCCAACACCTCGCGAAGTGTATCCTCCAAACGGTACTCAGGTTCAAACCCCACGTCATTGCGAATTTTGCTGCAATCTCCGTATATCAACGGCGCATCGGATGGGCGCATCTTTGACGGATCCTCAAAAACCTCAACATCAACTTTGGAAAATGACAGCAATATGGTGAGAATATCCGATATCTTTCTGCATTGACCCGAGCCGATGTTATAAATGTCTCCACAATGTCCTTTTAACATAAGTAAATAATAGCCGCGTACAATATCACGAACATCACTGAAATCCCGCGCTGCGGAGAGGTTTCCCACCTCCAGCCGATCGAGCAGACCATGCTCAATACGAGCAATACGGCTCGCAAAGTCAGGAATCACGAATCCGGGTTTTTGCCCGGGGCCGATATGGTTAAATGCTCTGACAAGTACGATATGCAGGCCAAAATGTTTAATGTAAAACTGAGCAGCCTGCTCCTGCATAGCTTTAGAAAGCGCATACGGACTCTGCGGGTTAATCGGCATATCTTCTCTCAGCGGGCACATTTGCGGATCGACGGTACCATATTGGTCAGCCGAACCGATGATAAGCATCTTGGCCTGCGGAGACGCTTTTCGCACCGCATCCATCATGTTCACAGTGCCCGCCACGTTCACCCGAAAAGTGAGCGCGGGTTGTGTCCAAGAAACACCTACATTGGACTGCCCTGCCAAGTGAAAAATATAATCGGGCTGCACGTCCGCAACCATATCA
>JAEZIW010000148.1 GCA_023436525.1 Bacillota bacterium
TGGCAGGGGAGACGCGACTCGAACACGCAACCGTCGGTTTTGGAGACCGATGCTCTACCAATTGAGCCACTCCCCTTCAGCAGACAATCGTTATTATAAACAATTTGATATGTTACGTCAATAGAAAAGAAGACAGTTCACAGACCTTTTGAATTTAACAGTTTTGCCCCAATGTGATTGAATAATCACTCGGGCTGAATATTTAAAACTAAAAGGAGAAGACAATGCCACTTGTCAATATGCACCGAATCCTTTCCAAAGCTCAAAATGAGAATTATGCGGTTGGGAGCTTTGATGTGTTTAACACAGAAATGCTCATGGGCATCATCGCCGCGGCTGAAGAGACACAATCGCCGGTTATCTTAGCGTATGCGCAGGTTTTTGAAGAGACGATTGAAATGGAGAGCTTTGCGCCGGTGATGGTTCGTATGGCTCAAAAAGCCAAGGTGCCCGTTGTTATACACCTCGACCATGCCTTTACGTATGAATACATCCGTCGTGCCGTTGATTGCGGCTTTACGTCGGTGATGATTGACGCATCGGAAAAACCTTTTGAAGAAAACGTCGCGGCAACAAAAAAAGTGATGGATTTATGCCGGGGCGCAGGTGTATCTGTGGAAGCGGAGCTGGGCCATGTCAGCGGCGGCGAGGCTGAAGAAATTGATGACAAATACATCTACACAGATGTGCGTGAAGCTGAAGCGTTTGTGAAACAAACAGGTGTGGATGCGCTGGCTGTGGCGATTGGCACCGTGCATGGCGTATATAAGGCAAAACCGGTGTTAAGCCTTTCCCGCCTCAAAGAAATAAAATCGTGTACGAATATACCGATTGTGCTGCATGGCGGCTCGGGGCTCTCCGATGACGATTTTAAAGCGACGATTGTCAACGGTGTTAACAAGATCAATATCTTTACTGATTTGATGCAGGCCGCAATGGGCCGCATTCGGCTTGATGCTGACAAGAACTTATCTTATATTAATCAATGCGTCAATATCGCCGATGCGGTTAAAAACGAAACGATTAAAAAAATACGTCTGTTTGGCAGTGACGGTAAAGCAGAATAAACATAAGGAGTCGCAAATGAAAGAGTATAAGCTCGGGTTTATCGGCGCGGGAAATATGGCTGCCGCCATAATAAAAGGCGCTGTTCAAAAGGAAGTTGTACCGGCAAACGCCATAAAAGTGTTCGATGTGGATGAAAAAAAAGCTGCTGAGCTGGAGAAAGAACTGGGTATAAAAACTGCCAGGAGCCTTGAGGAACTGTGTGAGAACAGTCACATTATTGTGATTGCTGTTAAACCAAATGTTATGGCTGCTGTGCTTGGGGATATGAAGCCCTATTTGCAAAACAAAGCGATTGTTTCCATTGCGGCGGGCTGGAGCGCCGAGAAGATAAAGCAAATTATCGGCGAAGACAAAAAGGTTTTAAGGCTCATGCCCAATACGCCGCTGCTGGTGGGGGAAGGCATGACTGTGTTTGAAATGCCTTCCAGCTTAACCGACGACGAGATTGCTTTTGTGAAAAACTTATTTTCAGCGCTCGGGCAAATTGATGAAGTGCCCTGCAAAATGATGGACGCTGTGACGGCGGTATCCGGTAGCGGCCCGGCCTATGTGTTTATGTTTATCGAAGCGCTTGCGGATGCCGGTGTGCTTTGCGGGCTGCCGCGTGATAAATCGTTAAAGCTCGCGGCGCAGACGGTGCTGGGCAGTGCCAAAATGGTGCTGGATACGGGCAGCCATCCCGGCGCTTTGAAGGATGCCGTTTGTTCTCCCGGCGGCACCACCATTGAGGCTGTAAAGGTTTTAGAACAAAATGGGCTGCGTGGCAGTGTGATCAGTGCCGTAGAAAAATGCGCAGAAAAATCCCAGAATATGTCTGGCAAATGATGAAAGAGGTTATCATATACACAGACGGCGCATGCTCTTATAACCCGGGGCCGGGGGGATGGGCGGCTGTGCTTCTCTATAAAGGCAACGAAAAACGGATAAGCGGCTATGAACCGGAAACAACGAATAACCGCATGGAATTAACTGCTGTACTCGAAGCGATAAAGGCCATTAAAGAGCCGTGCAGCTTGGTGATCCATACAGACAGCGCGTACATT
This sequence comes from Bacillota bacterium, assembly GCA_023436525.1. Taxonomy (GTDB): domain Bacteria; phylum Bacillota; class Clostridia; order Christensenellales; family SZUA-584; genus SZUA-584. Next base: position 2,112 of record JAEZIW010000148.1, read on the forward strand.
CATAATGCGTTCACGCAAAAGTGGATTGATAAATGGCTGGCTAATGGGTGGAAAAATGCGTCGAAGCAGCCTGTTGAGAATCAGGATCTGTGGAAAGCCATACTGAAGGCGTCTGCAGAGCATCAGGTGACATACAAAAAGGTAAAGGGTCACGCGACCGATAAGTACAACAACATTTGCGACGAGCTTGCCAGAAAAGCGATAAAAGACAACAAGGCCTGATTGTGGACATTTACAACTATGCGTAAAAGGCTAGTTTTGCGCATAGTTGTTGCTTTTATTAGGGCATTGGTCTATAATTAAAGCATATTATTAAAAAGGCTGTTCTCCTATGTCTAAGCAAAGCAAAACGGAAATCAACATAAAAAAGACAGAAAAACTGCGACACGTGCTTGAATCACTGCCGCCGTTTACGCTTGAATTTTTTCGCGGTATTGAGCCCAATACATTGCTGCTGACACGTATCAACTATGCTTATGATCTTCGCTTGTTTTTTACTTATCTAGAAAATGAACTGGGCAAAAATACGGTTGCTATGCAATCGACCGATTTAAACGCACTCACGTTGACAGATATTGAGCGATTTTTAGAGTATGTCAGATTGTATTACAAAGACGACAACGCCATAGAAAACGGTGAAAGAGGCGTCGCAAGAAAGCTGTCTACACTGCGTGCTTTTTTTAAATACTACTATAATAAAGAAGTTTTGATCAACAACGTTACCACGCGGCTCAAAACACCCAAAATTCATGAAAAGCCGATACTGCGGCTCGATCAGGACGAAGCCGTAAGACTTCTGTATATCATCGATACCGGCGACGGCTTAACCGACAAACAGCTGGATTTTCACAACCGCACACGGCTGCGCGACCTGGCGATATTCACCCTGTTTTTAACCACCGGCATTCGCATAAGCGAGCTTAGTGCGCTTGATGTCAGCGATATTGACCTTGCACGGCGTTCGTTCAAGGTTCTTCGAAAAGGCGGCAACGAAGCGCTGCTTTATTTCAGTGAGCAAACGGCTGATGCACTTGGCAAATATCTGGAAGAAAGAAGGGCGGCTGCGAATTACAGCTTAAACTCCCCCATGTTTCTGTCGTTACAAAACAAGCGAATGAGTGTTCGTGCTTTGCAAATGCTTGTACAAAAGTATGCACGGCTTGCCATACCGCTGAAAAATATATCGCCGCATAAGCTGCGCAGCACATACGGCACGCTGCTTTACCAGCAGACGGGTGATATCTATTTGGTGGCTGATGTGCTTGGGCATAAAGATGTGAACACCACGAGGAAACACTACGCCGCCATCGATGAATCGCGCCGAAAAATGGCTTCTGATGCCGTTGTATTCAAGCGTGACGACGATTAGCTGCATACATCGATAAGATATTTCTTACCGTTTGAGGATAAACCAATCTATGTGTCATGCTGAGGTGAGCATCCATGATAAAACGCTTTAAACATGGGTATTCAGTTCACTCCGTAGTCGACTCGCTGTCTTCATCCGGCAGATATAAAAAACACACTCCCAGATTATTAATTTCGTAATTAACTATAATCAGATTCTCTTAAATGCAATATGGGCTGATAATGTATTGCTAAAAACAAACAAATCTCGATATCCGGGAGTCTGGACTAATCCCCCGCGAGGGGACAGAAGCATACATTCAGCTACATACTGAAAAGTGTATTAAGGTTTGACAAACCACTATAAAGCAAATAAGAACATTTGTTTGCATTTTTAATTGACATTCACATGGGGTTTTGTTATATTTTTTTTATAAAAACAAGTGAGGTTCGCTATGGAAGATTTGACGCGTCGGCAAAATGAAGTGCTCGATTATTTAAAGGTTTACATTAACGAAAACGGATATGCACCCTGCGTCAGAGATATCTGCCAGGCGCTTGATTTAAAATCAACGTCAACAGCCCATGCGCATTTAACAAAGCTTGAAAGAAAAGGCTTTATCTCCAGAGACCCCGCAAAACCGAGAACGATTATGATACTGGACGGCAGTCAGGCGAAGCCGCGTATGGTGGCTGTGCCGGTTTTGGGCCGCGTCGCGGCCGGTACGCCCATTACTGCCGTTGAGAACATAGAGGAATACCTCTCACTCCCCTATTCGCTGCTTGGCAGCGACGACGTGTTCATATTAAACGTCTGCGGCGACAGCATGATGAACGCCGGTATATTCGATCGGGACAAAATTATTGCACAAAAGCAGGATTACGCACAAAACGGCGACATCGTCGTCGCATTACTCGAAGACGAGGCCACCGTTAAACGCTTTTTTGTAGAAAACGGCTACGTGCGTCTTCAGCCTGAAAACGACAGCTATGAGCCGATTTACACACGCAATATTGACATTTTGGGCAAGGTTATCGGCGTGCTGCGCATGTTCAGATGATTTTCATCTCCTCCAGACACATCATCAGCCCGAGCTTCATGTGCGCATAGGTTAAGCCCCCTTGTGCATACACAATATACGGCGGCTTGACGGGTGCGTCGGCGCTCAGCTCAATCGAAGCGCCCTGCACAAACGTTCCGGCCGCCATCACGATTTTATCATCATAGCCCGGCATATCCCACGGTACAGGCTCAGCCTGGCTGTCAATGGCCGCGGCTTTTTGAATGCCGCGCGTGTACGCAAGCAGCAGCTGCTCGTTGTTCAGCATGATCGACTGTGTGATATCACTGCGCTTCTCGTCATGCGTGGGAAACACCTTATACCCGAGCATTTCAAACACTTTGGCAAAGAGTACACTGCCTTTTAAGGCTTGTCCCACCGTGTGCGGGGCCATAAATAAGCCCTGAAAGAAGCTTCGATAAGGCGCTTCGTACGAGCCGACTTCCATGCCAAGCCCGGGGCAAGTGAGCCTGTTTTCCACGAGTTCCACAAGATCGGCGCGCCCGGCAACGTAGCCGCCTGTGGGCGCAATACCGCCGCCCGGGTTTTTAATCAACGACCCGGCAATCAAATCAACACCGCATTCTATAGGCTCTTCCGGCTCACAAAATTCTCCGTAACAGTTATCAACAATGACAATGATATCAGGGAACTGGCTCTTGACGGCGATCGTAAACTCGCGTATTTCCAGCATGGAAATGGCTTTGCGCCAAGCATAGCCCCGTGAACGCTGAATAAAAAGCGCCTTTGGGCGCTCGCACGATTTGATAACACGTTCCACGCGGGCCAAATCGATGCCGCCGCTTGGCAGCAGCTCGACCTGACGGTAATTCACAGCAAAGTCTCGCAGCGACCCGGTATCCGTAATGCCTTCTTTTCCAATCACGCTTTCCAGCGTGTCATACGGCCTGCCTGTTATGCTGATTAGCGTATCG
>JAEZIW010000044.1 GCA_023436525.1 Bacillota bacterium
TTCAGACACCGCTGCTCGGCGCGGGCTGCCAGTTTGACGACATCACCTACACGCAGACCGTGAAGGCCGCCATCAGTGTGGTGACTGGAAACGAAGACGTTTTTTTGCAGCTGGTTTGCAACCTGACCCAAGGCCAGTGTAAGCCTGAGCTCATTGGCCAAAAACGCATGGCTGTGGACGTTTAGCGGCCTTCGTCAGATTGCTGAAGCGCGCGCATTCGCCGCAACAGCTCCTCAACAATACGTTTTTCTTCCTGCCTTCCGTTTTCCGGCTGATACTGCACACTTTCGCCTATACGCAGCGTGCGCGACCGGTGGCTCGCATACACCGGATAAAACGTCACGCGTTCCTTTGTCCGCTTGTAATAGAGCCGTCCGAGATTCGCGAAGCCGCGATAAAAATCGCTGATTTTCTCATTGTCCGTATACCGTTCTTCGGGGTTTTCCGGAAAAAGCAATATGCTGTCGCCCGACTGCAAACATTCGATAGACAATTCAAACGTTTTGATTACATTCTTGGCTGTGCCGCGGTAAACGGGTATCGGCTCGAAAGAGCTCAGCGCCCACACCACCACCGGGCTTAATGCTTTAGCCAGCGCCTTGCGCAGCCAAACGGGCAGCCAGCGAATATGGCTGAACGTGCCGTCGTACATATGCGTGGTAATCTGCGCTTTGTCAATCATCTTATCCAGAATCCACGGGCGCATATCGTACGGTAAAAAGACCACCGCTGCAATCGGTCCGTATACCTCACGGTGGTTAAACACGAATATAGCGGGCAGCTCATTCACATGCTCCTTGCCCGTTACCGTGTGAAACATCACGGGGCGCAGCAGCATGCGGATAACATGCACGCCGACACGTTTTTTATAACGCTTAATCAGTACGCTTTTCAGACGTTTTTCCATCACCGGATTCTCTTCACCCGTCTCTTTGCTGCGCACATAGGCTTTAAGCCTGCGGTTATATTTCTTGGTGAGCGGCTGGCGCAGTGAATAGCTCAGTGACGCGATTAAAAAAGCCGCCGGAATCACCACAAGGCTGCTGCCGATCTGCGGTGCCAGCGCAATATAGCGTTCAAAATCCATCGCGTATATCAGCGGATCGGAAATCAACACGCATAAAACAACCAACATAATCATTTCGGATATAACCGTCGTCCAGTGTTCCTGATGGCGCGCCCTTTGATACAGTGACCCCGCATCAACATGATTGTTCTGCAGCTTCACCACCATTAATATGTCATCGCGCAAATCCATCGAGGCGGTCACCTGCAGCGTCAGCCCAAACAGCAGCAGCAACGTCTGCAGCGATATGGCGAGCGTCCCGTTGTACCAACTGTCGCGAAACACGTATACCGCAAATATCGCAATGCCCGTGCCCAGCACGAATGCCGCATTTTTGCCTATCTTCTGCGCCAGCGGTTTTCTTACAAATCGGTAAGTCATCAGAAATATCAAGCCGCAAACCAATGTCATCAGCACCAGAATCATAAACACATCGAGAGAGAAGCTTTTTTTATGCAGCAGCAGCATATAAAGCGCATATGTGAACATGAACACGTTGAGCGCAACGCCCGAGGTGATCACCATACCGTCGTAAAGACGCGCGCTGGCAACCTGTCTGAAATCATCCGCCCTGGCATCGGGCTTTGGGTATTCAAACGCGTAGCTGTGGTAGGCCTTCTGCCTAAAACACTCCAGCCCCATCCCGACAGCCAGCGGAGCAAGCAACAGCCAAGCGTCAATACCTGACAATTCGATCAGCAGCATTGTTAAGGCGATGCACAATAATGTGCCGCCCGTTAATGTGAATAAACGCGCGCGTTCCGTCAGTTTCCCCTGCCGCTCCATAATGCGCAGCCCAGCTATTTGTGCTTCTCGAACAAGCAGCGGCAGAACAATAATGAATATGGCAAATACGGTTTTTGGGTAACGGTAGAGAAACGGATAAAGCACAAAAATATATGCGGTTATGAGAATAAAAAATACGATCAGCGCCAGCTTAAGTATTCTAAGCCGAACCTGATCGTATGTGGTCTTTATTGTATACTTAAGCATACCGGCTAAAGCCGAAAGCGATATGGTCAGCGCGGTTCCGTAAACGATGTTCATATCATAACGCTGTGCCACAGCCATCGAATAGAAACAGAAAAAGATATATATGGCTTTGCCAAAAAACCTTTCCTTATCTACCGGCAAAGTGTTGTCTCCCATTATTTTATAACTCTTAGAATCCGCCTCTCTTGGGTGCGAAGTTATAGCCTTCCTTATCCCATATGCCGAGCCACCCTTTAAGCCTGTCTAAAAATGCATCGTTCGTCTGCGCTTTTGTCAGCATGCCGATCAGCTGCTCGGTGACTTCGGCAGTGTTGCCGTTCGCCATCACCTTGCGAATTGCCCAGATGCCCTCCAGCTCTTTTTTGGTCAGCAGCAGTTCCTCACGGCGTGTGCTCGATTTGTTCAGATCGATTGCGGGGAATATACGCTTCTCCGACAGCTTTCTGTCGAGATGAATTTCCATGTTGCCGGTGCCTTTGAACTCTTCGTAGATGATCTCGTCCATGCGCGAGCCCGTATCAATAAGCGCTGTTGCAATAATCGTCAGGCTGCCGCCGAACTCAATATTTCGTGCCGCGCCGAAAAAGCGTTTGGGTTTGTAGAGTGAACCCGGGTCAAGACCACCGGATAATGTGCGGCCTGTGGGTGGAATGATCAAATTGTAGGCGCGAGCCAAGCGCGTGATGCTGTCCAGCAGTACCACCACATCTTTGCCCTGTTCCACGAGGCGCTTTGCGCGCTCGATCACCATTTCGGAAACACGCGTGTGATTTTCGGGTTTCTCATCAAATGTGGAATACACAACCTCGCCCTTAATGGACCGCTGCATGTCCGTCACCTCTTCGGGACGTTCGTCGATCAGCAGCACAATCAGATTAACATCAGGGTAGTTTTCTGTGATGCTGTTGGCAATCTTTTTGAGCATGATGGTTTTACCGGCTTTGGGCGGCGACACCACCAGCCCTCTTTGCCCTTTGCCGATTGGGGAAATCAGATCGATTAAACGAATGGCCAAATCGCGCGCAGCATCCGGACGTTCGAGCGTCAGGCGCTGTTCGGGATGGATCGGCGTTAAATCTTCAAACGGACGCCGTGTCAAGCATTTCTCCACCGTATCATCGTTTACTTGTTCAATATAGAGCAGGGCGTTGAGCTTTTCTGCGTCTTTGGCGGGGCGTGTTTTACCCTTCACCTTGTCGCCGGTTTTGAGGTTGAATTTACGAATTTGAGCCATTGAAACGTACACGTCTTTGTTGCCCGGCAAATAGTTTTCACTGCGCAGGAAGCCGTATCCTTCGGGCAGCACTTCAAGAATTCCCATGGCATCGCCGCAGTCGCCTTTGTTCAGCAGCTCATTAACGGCATCATTGCCCATCACATATTCGATGATCTTTTTCTCTTCACCCTGTGCCGTAATCTCCGGCTCCGGCCTTCTTATCTCGCGTTCGCGCCTCTCAAGCACATCCTGCTGATATGACGGAATCTCGTCGGAATCATACGATACTTCAATCGGCTCGAAATCTTCACTGTCTTCAAAAATATCTTCCGGCTCATCATAAGCACGGTATTCATTTGTTTCCATGTTTCTCGCGCGCCTGTCAAGCTCATAAAGCATATCCAGAAGCTCACCCTTGCGATACTTCGTTACCGACTTTATGCCTGCCATTTTGGCAATTTCACGCAAGTCCATTAAACTTTTTTCTTTTAACAAACTGATGTCCAACGCGAATCTCCTTCAATTCTATAAAAATGAAAATACCGGACAAAGTAAAACGCATACCCGACAATTTATTCTATGTCTAATTGGGAATAAATACGTACTTCAAGAAATTCAAGCCCTTGTAGATCAAAATCATTATATAATTGTGCCCGATATCTTGTCAATAGCGCCCGTCCGCTTCTCTCAATAATATCCATATTATTTTATTTTTAGACATAATTAGCGATGCTATTGCCGCCACACATATTTTTTTTAACAGCAGGCATAATAAGAAAAACAAAATATCAGCATACGGATTCAAAGTGATCATCGGTTGTATTCACGGCTATCCGCTATGTTTCCGGCTCAAATTTTAAAGAAGAGCCGCGAGGTGATTTACAACGAAAGGATGAACCGATATGAAATCGTTAAAATGCCAAGCCACTGACTGCGTGTATAATTCGCATGAGCGGTGCAGTGCGAACATGATTCTGGTCAGCAACACATCTCAAGAAACGTACTGCGATACCTACACCAAAGAGAACACGTTTGCAGCTTCCTTGATGCCGGCAGATACGGAGTTCGGCGATGAGCTTGAGGGACATATGCCGCGTATTTCGTGTAATGTCACACAATGCACCTTCAACAAGTCTTTCCACTGCCGTGCGGCGAATGTTCAAATAGACGACGCGCATGATTCGGTTATCTGCAATTGCGAGACATACCGCCCCAAATAATGCAAACGTGGTGCTGTGTTCGCAAAAGAAAAACCACAGCGCGTGCTGTGGTTTTCCCTCGCCTTTTCGGATACAAACTTTGTCAGGAGAATGGTTCGGATTTTCTCGGCCACTTTGTGTGAATGTGGTGTGAATGTGGTGCGATAACCTGCATTACGCAAGGCGTATTATGTTTTGAGTGCGTCTGTTTGATATTTCTCCCCATTTATTCAACCCTGCGAATCAGGGTTTAGGCGCAAATAAAAAACTCCTAATCTTCGGTGGCCGGGCTGTCATATCTGAGCGATTTAGACCCCATAGCTTTGCGTCGCCGGTTTTCACCGGGTTTGCCTTTATCGGCTTAAAAGCCAATATCAAACATTCAGTTTGTCTTATTATACCACACCATGCGCATAATGCAAGACTCTATCGAGAAAAAGTAAGGTTCCCGCACATTTTGCTGCACGGGAACCCGTTTCAGTGCTAAAAATGAATCAATATTTTCCAAAATCGCCGTCACCGAGCGAAATCCTTTGCTTTTCTTGATATGATTCAGTGTGTAAAGCAGTCTGCTTTAAAGGCACCGCGGCCTCATTCTTCAACTCAAACTTACCCACCATTTCTTTGAGCATGGCGGCCTGGCTTGAAAGCTCTTCGGCGGCCGCTGCTGTCTCTTCGGACGTGGCCGAATTCGTCTGCACCACCTGAGACATCTGCTCGATGCCTCTGTTCA
>JAEZIW010000048.1 GCA_023436525.1 Bacillota bacterium
CTGTAAAAGCATTGTAATCCATAACTTTTTCAGAATAATCAGGGTATAAATTGAGGGTATTTATATATAGCCAGTTATAGAAAAATGTTCTTGGAATTATATCAAATTTCCTACGATTAAAATAGAAATATATCAACTTCCCACTTTCTCTTAAACGGGGATCTTTTTTTGCTTCTCTTGACTGTTTATAAATTAATTCTGAATATGGTCCACCATTCTCAAATACTTTGCTTGATTGAAAAGCAGATTCAACAGAATAAGTATTGCCGCTTTCTGTTTTAATATTTAAATTAAATGCACTTAAATTTATCCCAAGTTCATCGTATGATTTAGTAGATATCTCAAGCACTCTATTATTTGGATACTTTTCTAAATAAGCAGAATGCAAACTCTTTATTGATTTTTGTTTTTGAGTATCAGAAAATCCACTATAGAATTGAAACTCAATATTCTCCTGCTTAAAAAACGGGGATGTTTCAATAGGGATAAAGACAGGTCTTATCGCCAAATTATAAACTCCTTCTACCAAAAATTCCAGTCGCATCTATAACTAAAATATTTATTATTGATCTTACCATTCATAGTTGGCAAATCATTTTTATAATAATTTAAAACCTCTCGATTGTCAAAATACACACTTTCAAAATAAGATGTCGGAATTGCATCGAAAATCAGAACCTCTGCTTGTGGATTTGTTGGATAATTATCAGGTATTCCCAATGTACCACGTGTTGGACCTCCTGGTAATTCATCAAACATCATCTCGAAATCACTTTTACTTTTAAGGTTTCGGATACCTTGTGAGTACATGCGAGAATCACCGGCATTTATTGAACAAAAAGCACAGTCAAGGTTAAGTAGAATATCTGCACTTATTCTAATTACAGCCCACTCACAATTATTCTTTTTTCTTAAGGAATAGAATAATTTATAGTTTGGGAATTCTATTGATGTACATATTGCATCTTCGCACCCATCATAACGGTAATCATCGTTGTAAGTACACGGTAGTCCTAATTCAATAATCGAACTACGCGGTATTAAGCCAAACTCATAGATATAAGGCAGATTCTCTGCTCTTGTGAAATGGTATAACGATTTAATACCACGTCTTTGAATAATTTTTTCCATTATTATACCCCTATCCATAAATAACATAACAAAGTATATTGTAGCACATATAGTAAGAATAGTGTAATAATTTAAAATATACTTCCAGAAAACATTAAGATTGGAATAGAAACATTTATTAATTCAATGAAATGAAAAAACGCACCGTCTCCGATGCGCTTCGTCAATTCTATTTACTTACATGCCTCTTCCACAATCTTATTAATCATCTTCCCATCCGCCTTGCCCTTCACCAGCGGCATCAAATTCTTCATAATGCTGCCCTTGTCCTGCGGCGTCGGCTTCTCAATCCCCAGCTGCCCCAGCACATCCTTCAGCGCCGCCTTCACCTCATCCTCACTCATCAGCTTGGGCGCATACTCGCTATACACGGAAATCTTAAACTTGTTTTCATCAATAATATCCGTGCGGCTTTCAGGCGCGGTATCTATCGCCTCCTGCGCGCTCTTTATCTCCTTCATCACCACTGCATTCTCTTCATCTTCGGTAAGCTCACTGCGCTTGTCTATCTGCTTGCTTTTCAGCGCGGCGAGCAGCAGCGAAAGCGCCTCCTTGCGCGGTGCATTCTTGGCCTTTAGGGCCTCCATCATATCTTTTCTGACCACATCGATTTTAGACATCGCCGATTCTCCTTTTATCATAAACTTGCTCATAAGTAAAATATCATCTGCAAAACACTATAACACAAATGACCACATTTTTACACGGTCTAAGTCCACAAAAATATATCGGAATCAGTTACTATCAGGAAAAGCCATGGGATTCTGTCAGTCGCTTCGCTCGTTCATAATGACAGGATAGGTTAGCGGTGTAATACCGCTCGGTTTGATCGAACAAATGCAAAAAACCGCCTTGGCGGTTTTTTGCGCACGTTCTATTCGATCCCCCTGGTGTAAATAAAGTAATATAATGGAGATAACTTGAATGCACAGTTGCGCACCCTATCATAAGACGCTCATGCGCCTATCATACCGTTTCAGGGCATTAAAATAGTCTCGCTTCGGTAACTGGCTGCCTTGGGCTCATTCGCCTTTAGGCCCTCTAGCTTTGCGCCACAGCCTTTCAACTGCTTTGCCATTATCAGCGGGACAAACGCCGCGAAAGAACGTATCATCTAGAGTTGAGTATAAAAAGATATTGCGTTTTTGTCAACGATTATTATACAAAATATTGTGGTATTTTGTCTTAATATAATGAAAATGTGCTAAATGTATAAAATCAGGTTAAAATCGTGTCAGGATTTAGGGTTCAGCTCGTGGCCGCAGTGCGGGCAGCAATCGGGAATTGAGAAAAGTCTGACAGGAAGGCTTCCGGCACAATTCGGACAACGGAAAAACAGAATCAAGTTCAGTACGTTCAATAAAAGCAGGGTACAAAAGGCAATAAAAAATATCAGTTGAACCTCATAGAATTTGAGAAAAACGAGTATCAGAATAAATAGTACAAAGAGGGTCAAAGAAAGAATCCTGTTCAGATTACGCGACCGCCGGTAATTCATATCACAGTCCTTTCGAACAAAAGTTTAAGATTACACCTGCTGGTCATCAAAATTGATGTAATACCGCTTCACATTGTCCTATATGTCCATTTTGTTTCCACAATTCGCACAGCAAGTTGGTATTTTGGGAGTTGGGAATGGCAGTTGCATCTGGCAGTGCGGACATCGATAGAAGATGCGCTTGATGATCATACTAATCACAAACATTACCACGCCAAGTATAAACAAAATGAAAAAAAGGCCAAATTTAACTAATAAGAATGACGCCAGTATTAAAATAATACCTATCATAATAAAGATGATGCTGGCTTTACGTGCAATTTTATAGTTCATGTATTTGTTCCTTTCTACACCTGCTGATCATCAAGATTGATGTAATACCGCTTCACGTTGTCTTTGCCGGTGACCACGCGCATGCGCGTTTCATGCTCGGCCTGCATCAGCGTGTCCTCGGCGGTTTCGCCGCGGTACGCGTGAATATGGCCGTCCATTCGGTAGCAAAGCCCATCGCTCGGGCTCACCGCGTCTGAAAGCCTTTTTTGCGCCTTCTGGGCCGAAAGCGCGCCCGTTTCTATCAGCAGCAGCGCGAGCTGATTATCGGCAATGCGCGCCGCGCTGTCGATATCGCGCAGCACGTCGCTGAGCTGCGCCGCCGCGTCGGCCACGCACATCTGCACATAGTCCTTTACGCTTACGCCTGCCACGGTGCCTTGCGGCTTAATCGTGAACAGCAGCAGGCAGAACGTTTTCTTGAAACGGCGGGCACGCGCAATCTCCTTTTCCATCACGTCGAGCAGCCCCTTGCGGCTTAGGTAGCCTGTGAGCTTGTCGTGCTTGAGCAGCGCCTCGCGGTAAACGCGGTCCGGGTCCATCACGGGGGCCTGCGTGGCTAAGTATTTGAGCTTGTAGATGATCGGCTTTAATTGCGCGTAGCCAAGGCACACGGTCCATCGGCCTTTTTCCTTCACCACATATTTGGTGTACGTCTCTTCGTTCACCTTGCCGGTGCGCATGTCGCGGTCGGTTAAGAACACCCAAAAGATATGTACGCTCTCGTATTCCACTTCATTGACCACGCATTTGTCGTACATACGAAACGGCTTGATCACATACGAGCCCATCTGATACAGCTCTTTGACGGCGGTTTTCCAGTCGCAGAACTCATCGAGCGTGCACAGGCTGCGATCTTTACACGACAGCTGCTCATAGGCGTATGCCCAGTTTTCGCACAGCAGGCTGCGAAAATACGTGTCCAGCGCTTTTTGAGCCTCCGCGCCCGGGTCGACCGTCGGCGCTGCGGGGCGCGGCTGTGGTGCGGTTTGCATCGGGCGGTGGTTGTGAACCAGCCATTGGCGGTGATAGCTTTTGCGCTTGACCGGGTCGGAGATGACCGCGTAGGCCTGATTGATGAGCTGCATGCGTTCGGTGGCGCGAGTGCTGGCGCTGACATCGGGATGGTTCATCTGCGCGAGCCGCTTGTACGCGCTTTTCACGATCTCGGGCTCGGCATCCTGATGCACCTGCAGTATCATATAGTAATCCTTGAATTCCGGAAGAAACATCGAATCTGATTCCCTTTCAATATGCGGTAGATATGTTGAAAAAGCATATACTATATATACCACATTTATGTCGGTTTAATAATTAAATTTTCTATTGAAAGATTCAGTTATGAGTTTAAAGCCTTCTTCTTGAGGAGATGCCCGCGCGTAAAAAGTTACTTACACGATAACACTTCTCAATAAACGAAAAGCTACTGTAACGGTCATTCTGAACGAGTGTAGCGAAGTGAAGAATCTGTCTTAACAGATCCTTCGTCGCTCGCTCCTCAGGATGACCGAAATTAGTGATTCCGATAAGCGATGACTATGCGGAATTTATCAACACGCTTGTTTTATCATCAAGGAGATGCCAAATCTTTTTATTTTACCCCCAGCACACCGAACAGCAGCAAACCCACAAAGCCCGCAATGAATATGATCAGCACAGGGGAGCGCTTGAATTTGATGATGGCAACGCCTGAAGCCAACGCAATGATGACCGACGGGATATCCACACCCGACAACAGCGTGGCCCACTGCAGCTGATTTGCGCTTTCCACGCCGAGCAGCGCAGGCAGCGCGGCTAGCACGGCCGCCGAGGCGATCAGCCCGGTCACCACGGGTCTTAAACCCCACATCGCGCGGCGGACGATAACGTTGTCCTCAAACTTGAAAAAGTATCGTGCCAGCAGCGTGGTGATGATCAGCGACGGCAGCACCACAGCAGCGGTGGCCACCACGCCGCCGAACAGACCCGTTGTTTTCACGCCCGCAAACGTCGCAGCGTTGATCGCAAACGTGCCGGGTGTCATCTGCGAAACAGCCACGATATCGGTTACCTCCAGCGATGTCATCAGCCCGTAGCCCACCAGTTCGCTGTTGATCAGCGGCAGCATCGCGTAGCCGCCCCCTATGGAGAAAAGGCCGATTTTGAAGAATATCCAGCCGAGCAGCAGATACTGCATCATGGCTTGTCCTCCTTGGCGGCCTCTTTTTTAACACGCAAAATACCCGCCGTGATGCCGAACACAATCGCGCCGAGTATGATATAGATGCTGTTGATATCAAAAACGATCGACAGGATGAACGCTGCGAAAAACGCCGTCATTGAGACGGCGTCTTTGTAAAACGGTTTCATAAATGTGAGGAACGCGGAGACGAGCAGCGCGACCACAGCGGCTCGTATGCCGCGCAGCGCACCCGCCACATACACATTGTCGCGCACGGCCGCGTACACATAGGTGACTGCGGTCAGCACAATCAGCGACGGAATCACAATGCCCGTAATCGCGACCAGCGCGCCCCTGAATTTCTTGAGCCGGTAGCCGATCAGTATGCTGCAGTTCACCGCAATCGCGCCGGGCACCGACTGCCCGAGTGCAATCATGTTGAGCATATCTTCGTCGCTGATCCAGCCGTTCTTGTTCACGAATTCCTCCCGGAACAGCGGCACCATGGCATAACCGCCGCCAAACGTGATCGCGCCGATTTTCAGCATGGTGAGGAATATTCGCAGCAGGCTTGTGTTTTTAGTCATTACCGCCACTTCTTTTTGTATGGTTTAACAGTCCGCCGTCTGCCAGCACGGCTTTAAGCCGGTCAGAAACGTCCAGCTGCACGGCAAACGTGAAGCCCTTTGTCTGGTTTTCGACGGTGAACTCGGTTTGCCCGTTCACCTTGGCGGGAGCACCCGAAATTGTGAGCACGTCGCCCATATCAATCTTATCGTAATCACTTTCGTCGGCGAACACGAGCGGCAATATGCCCGAGTTCACAAGGTTGGCCATGTGGATGCGCGCGAACGACTTCGTAATCACACCGCGAATGCCAAGGTACAGCGGCACCAGTGCCGCGTGCTCGCGCGAGGAGCCCTGGCCGTAGTTGTGCCCCGCAATGAGGAATCCGCCGCCCTTTTGCTTGGCCCGTGCCGGGAACTTTTCGTCAACGGGCGTTAAGCAAAAATCGCTTAAGTACGGTATGTTCGAGCGGTACGGCAGCAGCTTCGCGCCCGACGGCATGATATGGTCGGTCGTGATGTTGTCTTCCATCTTTAAAAGCACTTCGCCCGTAACGGTGTCTTCGAGCGTTTTGCCAAGCGGGAACGGCTTGATGTTCGGGCCGCGTACCACCTCGGTTTCGCCGTTCTCATCGGGGGCGGCCACAAGGTTGTCGTTAATCAAAAACGCGTTCGGCATGGTGATGCGCAGCGCATCCGCATCAAGGCCGATATCACGCGGGTCGGTCAATTTGCCAGTCAGTGCTGTTGCCGCCGCCGTTTCGGGGCTCACGAGATACACGCCCGCGCTGGCTGTTCCCGAACGGTTGTAGAAGTTACGGTTAAACGTGCGCACGGAAACCGCATCGGTGCGCGGGGCTTGTCCCATGCCGATGCACGGGCCGCAGGCGCATTCGAGTATACGCGCACCTGCCGATATTAAATCCGCGAGAGCGCCGTTTTGCGCCATCATCGTCATCACCTGCTTGGAGCCGGGGGAGATGACAAGGCTCACATCGGGCGCAATGCTTTTACCCTTGAGTATGGAGGCAACCCGCATCAGATCAAGATAAGACGCGTTGGTGCAGCTGCCGATACACACCTGATCCACATGAATCGGCCCGATATCGTGTATGGACTTCACGTTGTCGGGGCTGTGCGGCATAGCAGCCATTGGCTCCAGCGCCGACAGATCGATCGTGATTGTTTCGGAATACTGTGCGTCCTCGTCGGCACTGAGCGGCGTGAAATCTGCCTCGCGGCCTTGAGCCGCAAGAAACGCGCGTGTGATCTCATCGCTCGGGAACACCGAGGTGGTGGCACCCAGCTCCGCGCCCATGTTGGTGATGGTGGCGCGCTCGGGTACCGAGAGCGATTTGACGCCTTCGCCGAAATACTCAACAATTTTGCCGACGCCGCCTTTCACGCTGAGACGCCGCAGCACCTCCAAAATCACATCTTTGGCGGAAACGCCGAAGGGCAGCTTGCCTGTGAGCTCCACGCCGAGTATTTTGGGCATCGGGATGTAATACGCGCCGCCGCCCATCGCGACAGCCACATCAAGGCCGCCCGCGCCGATCGCGATCATCCCGATACCACCGCCTGTAGGGGTGTGGCTGTCTGATCCGAGTAGCGTTGCGCCGGGCACGCCGAAGCGTTCCAGATTCACCTGATGGCAGATGCCGTTGCCGGGACGGCTGAAATAAATGCCGTGCTTTTTTGCCACGGTTTCGATGAACTTGTGGTCGTCTGCATTCTCAAAACCGGACTGAAGCGTGTTATGATCTATATAAGCGACTGATTTCTTGGTTTTCACACGCGGCACACCCATCGCTTCAAATTGAAGATAGGCCATTGTGCCCGTGGAATCCTGAGTCAGTGTATAATCTATTTTGATAGAGATCTCTTCTCCGGCCTTCATCTCGCCGGATACCAAATGGTTCTGTATAATTTTTTCTGCCAGTGTCTTGCTCACAAACGCCCCTCCAAAAAATAGTTTGTTTCAATTCTACCTTTTGATGCAAAAAAAATCAACTTGAAACGTTGATTTGTGTCTCAAGTTGATTTCAACAGCTTAAGTTTACTGGGCCATTTGCCTGCCCAAGAAGACGGCTGCCGCTTCCGCCGCTTTCTGCTCCGATTCTCCGAGAGCCCCGCTGCGCGAAACGAGCACGACCGCGCCGATGGGCTGGCCATCCATCGAAATGGGGGCGATAACCTGAGAAGCGGTAAGCGACTGGTTTTCGCCGCTGACCAACGGAATCACGTCTGTACCCGTGGTTTTCTTAACGCTGCGCGCGTTGATCGCGTCTTCAAAAGCGCCGGAAACCGGGCGTTCTGCGTATTCGCGTTTATACTCGCCGCTTGCCGCAAGGATCGTATCGCGGTCGCTGATGACGGCGGTCAGTCCAAGTGTAGAAGACAGCGCCTCTGCAAAATCCAGTGCAAATGAGGCAAGCTCTCCGATGGGCGAGTATTTCTTTAATATAATGCCGCCTTCTCTGTCGGTATATATTTCGAGCGGATCTCCTTCGCGGATGCGCAGGGTGCGACGAATCTCTTTGGGTATCACGATTCTGCCAAGCTCATCAATGCGTCTGACTATACCTGTTGCTTTCATAAAGATTCCTCCTTAAAAATTATCGGTGGTTATGCTGTTATTGTTTGTTAGAACGGTCAAATTATGCGCTGATTCGCAAATTAGACATAGAGCGTTATATTTGCAAAGCTTATTAAGCGGTCATAGATGAAGTTTGCAGATGCTTTTGCAGCTTCAGTCATTTGTTCATTTAAAAATCAATCGTGTCTAAAAGTGAGACCGCCATGAAATATGAAGCAAGTACCCTTTGAACAAAGGCCAATCTGCTCAATGATGAGATATCACCTATGATCAGCGCTGGTGTTTTCGTAAAATCTCCATACGCATCTTTTCCCCTTTCTCTTATTTCATACCCCCAGTTTAAACCAATAATCAAAAAGCATCTGTAACTTTGTCACTTAATAAGAATGATTATTAAAAGAAAAGATGATTTATAAAAAAGTGTTACCTGATTACAATCTATTCTAATATTATGGAAACATTGGGTTCTGTGACTTTATCACAAAACGGGCAAAAAAACCAACCGTTTGGTTGATTGTATCTGTTAGAAATAGCTGCTCATCTTTGGACTGGCCGCTTTTTTGAGCCTGTCCGCATAGATTGACAGCACAAAGGACGAAGCGAGCATGCCGATGGCTGAAAAGAAAAGCCACCGGTTGCTGTCTATCGGGCAAATACCGGGCGGCAGGCTGGCTCTGACCATAATGGTTAATGTGACGGAGAGTACGCACAATCCGGCACCGATTCCCAGCAGAATATTTGAAATGAAAGACAGAGATTTTTGTTTCATAACGGCTCCGTGCTGATTAATAATTTATATTTACTATTATAATGCCTCAAGTCAGAAGAATTATGGAACAAAGTCACGGACCAAAAAGGGATGACACAACAATCATCGGATGATATAATAAAAATATTAAACAACCGGAGGAGCAAAAATGTCAGACATAAAGGGAAAAGTGACGGGATTGGCGCATATCGGGGTTTACGTCAGCGATATAGAGCGGTCTATCACGTTTTATGAGAAAATACTGGGTTTCGAATGTTACGAAAAGGCTGACATTGAGGACCCGTCGGGTGTCATCAGGTTAGCTTTTGTAAAGAATGGTTCGTGTGTCATCGAGTTGGTTCAAAAGCCGGATGCCACTCAAAAACCGGATGGCCCTATAGATCACATTGCGATGCTTGTGGACGATATTGATGCCGCTATGGCAGACCTTAGGGCAAAGGGTGTGACGTTTGAAACGGACGAGCCTGTTGATTTACCGATGATTTTTAACGGAGTGAGGTATGCGTTCTTCCGCGGGCCTGACGGTGAGCATTTGGAGATTAACCAGCTGCTTTAGTTGAAAAAAGCCACCTCATAATTCAGATACAGTGCAAAACAGAGCCAGATTAAATACGGAATGATCAAAAACGAGGCGGTTCTCTCAAATTTGTAGACAGTTGAATACAGCGCGATGGCTGCAATAATGGTAATAATCAGTATGAAAAACGCGCCGCCCGGGTTTTGCATTTCAAAAAAAGTATATGTCCATAGAACATTGAGGACGCCGGTGACAGCAAACAAGCCGAGCGTCTTTTTTTGAATATCCGGCTGAATGCTGACCAATGCAAGCGATGCGGCCAGCAGCGCATACAATACCGTCCAGACGATTGAGAACACCACAGGAGGCGGCTGCAGGGCGGGCTTAATCAGCGATTGATACCATTCGCTGGACGTGTTTACAAACAGTGAACCAAGCACCGCAACAGCCGCGAAGAAAAGCACCGAGCAGACGATTCGAATGATTTTGTCCTGTTTACGCATATTTTTACCCTCCGCCTAAGTATATTCTTATGACGGGTGTGATATGTGAGGGGATAGCCCATGATGAGGAGAATCACCTTTTTAGCGATCATACTGATTGTGCTTTGCGGATTTGCGGGCGGCAGCTTAAAGGGCAGGCTGCTGCCGTATATCAGCTTGCCGCCAAGGCAGGCTATCGTGATGCAAACGCCAATCAACAGGGGTGCACAAAACATCGTGTTTGATATGGAATACCCCACGGTTTTGGGTTTTGACGATGAATCATTTGAAAATGAGCTGAATGTCAACATCGTCGGACAGGTGAACGGCGCAATTGCCGGTGCGTTTAATCAAGCGAAGAATGATCCGTCTTGGGTGTTTGTGCTGCGTGTGCGCGACGAGGTGAAAAATAACCAGGGCATATTGTCGCTGCGCGTAACGAACGATCTTGATAACGGCGGCACGGGCTTTCCGCACACCGTTTGCTACAATGCCGATATACAAAAAAGCCGAATGCTGACGCTGGATGATCTGTTCGTATCGAAGGAATACCGCACAGTGATTAATGGACTGATTCGTAAAATCGTCAGAAACGACGCGCACTATTTCGCGGACCAATTCACGGGTGTATCGGAAGACACAGCGTTTTTCCTGGCAGGCGGGCAGCTGCACATCACTTTTGGTAAGTATGAGATTGCCTCCGGGATGACAGGGGAACCCGATTTTGCGATACCCACGCTGTATATTCGAAGGTGGATAAAACCTGAATACGCGCCGCTGTTTTGGTGAAAGGGATTGCTCGAGATTATTTTGTCAAACCTATATTCATTGATTGGCTATTAAGAACTTATTGCATATCATTCACTTATCCTTAGGTTGCACAATATCGCACTTTTGCGGATACCTGAAAGCTGACTATCAGTAGAATAATGCAGACCCTTGTCAATGCGATTCATCGCCATTTAGCGATAGGGCTTATTAGGCGAGGTACAAATTGTATAACGTGAAGCGGTAAGCGACAGAGTCCATCGCCGCGATAAAGCGCACCAATTAAAAACGGGCGGCTGTGTGAGCCGCCCGATATGTTTGTAGTTCTTAAACCAGGTTCTCTTCGTTAAGCACAGCGAGATCACCCAAGAATTTGCCGTCTTTGCGGATTACCTCGCCGTCGAAACTGATTTCGCCGCCGCCGTAGTCGGGGCGCTGAATCAGCACAAGGTCCCAATGCACGGCGCTCTCGTTGCCGTTATCAGCGTCCTCATAGCACGAGCCGGGCGTTAAATGGATAGAGCCCGCAATCTTTTCGTCAAACAACGTGTCGCACATCGGGTGCAATATATACGGGTTCACGCCGAACGCGAACTCTCCGAGATACCGCGCGCCCTCATCCGTATCGAGTATTTTGCCTAAGCGCTCGGTGTTGTTCGCCTTCGCGTCCACAATCTTGCCGTTCTTAAACTCAAACGAGATATTCTCAAACTTGAAGCCTTGCGAGAACGACGGCGTATTGTACGTGATTCGTCCGTTAGCGCTGTCTTTAATGGGCGCGGTGTAAATCTCGCCATCCGGTATATTCATATGGCCGCTGCACTTTTTAGATGGAATGCCCTTCACGGAAAAACGAAGATCGGTGCCGGGCCCTGTTATATGCACCTCGTCCACACTTTTCAGCCGCTCGGCCATCACGTCCATCGCCTTGTCCATCTTCGAATAATCAAGGTTACAAACCTTGAAATAAAAATCCTCAAACTGCTCGGTGCTCATGCCCGCGAGCTGTGCCATTGAACCGTTCGGGTAACGCAGCACCACCCATTTTGTTTTTTTCACGCGCAGCTCATGATGCACGCGCTTGGAATAAATGGAGCGGTAAAGGTTTAATTTTTCTTCGTCCACATCGCAAAGCTCCGAAGTGTTGAGCGAGCCGCGAAACGCCACATACGCATCCATATCCTTCATCAGCGTCGCGTCATAATGTGTCATCTCTTCAATCTGCTCTTTGGTGGCTTCCTGCAGCAGCGCGCGCTGTATGCGCTGGTTTCGCACCCAGCTATATGGCACGCCGCCTGCTTCGTACACCTCTTTTATGAGCTGCGTTGAGAGCTCTTCGGGGCAGTCGAAATTTTCTATCAGCACGCGTTCGCCCTTTTTAACGGCCATAGAGTAATTAACAAGCGAACGGCAAAGTGTTTTCAGTCTCGGATCGATCATTTTTCCTCCATATTGAGTTGTTCGTCAATGATATATATTGGCCGTGCCTTGGCCTCGTCGTATATTCTGCCCAAATAAAGCCCGAAAATCCCGATTGCGATAAACAAGCAGGCGATCAGTCCAAATATCAGCGAAAATACGATATGCAGATACGTCCATGTGCCGGTGCAGTTCAGCACCACAGCCAGCACCAGATACACAAGCGCGGCAAAGGCCAAAATGATGCCGAACACAAACGGAAACTTGAGCGGTTTGTTGGAAAACGACGTGATGCCGTCGCCCGCCAGCTTCATCATCTTTTTCAGCGAATACTTCGTTTCGCCCGCGGCGCGTTCGTCGCGCACGTAATCAATCGGTACAGTCTTGAAGCCAGACCACGCTGCCATGCCTCTCAGGAACCGGTTTCGCTCGGGCATGCTGTTAAGTGTATCGCAAACCTTTCTGTCAATCAACCGAAAATCGCCCGTGTTTGCGGGGATGTATTGGCCGCCAAAGGCTTTGAGCACGCGATAATAAACCCATGCGGTCAGCTTTTTGAATACCGTTTCACCCTTGCGCTTGATGCGGTGTCCGTAAACAATGTCCGCACCGTCCTTCCACATTTTCACCATATCGGGAATCAGCTCGGGCGGGTCCTGCAAATCACAATCGATGATCACGACGGCCTGACCGGCTGCTTTGGCCATACCGGCTGTCACCGCTTCCTGATGACCGAAGTTGCGGGAAAAGCTCAACACCTTTACGTGCTTATCTGTCGCCGCCAGCTGCCGAAGCTGGTTGAGCGTATCATCTCTCGAGCCGTCGTTAACAAAAATCAGCTCATAATCTTCCAATGTGTCCATCACTTTTTTGAGCCGTTGATATGACAGATGCAGCACGGCCTCTTCGTTGAAGACCGGTATTACTACAGAGTATTTCATACGTATTGCCTCGCTTCCAGTATCGACTAAGATTATATACCACCGTGGGAAATAATACAAAAGAAATTGATAAGTGCAATATGTAAAAATTATGTGACAAAAAGTGATAAAATATGTTAAAATATTATGGTATATAACACCATATAGAGAGGGAAACGGCTATGCTGGCAATTGTTGCGGTGTTCAACGCAGCGGGGTTTAAAGATACCTATCGGCTGAGCGGCGAAGCGCTTAAGCACAACCAAAAAGTTTTCCCGCATCTTGACGACACGCTGAAAAACATTAAGACTGTCATCGCCTATCAGGCGGGCATAAACGGTGAGAAAAGCCATGCGCTTGCGCTGCCTATTCAAAAGGTTGAAGCCGCGAAGGATGGCCTGACGCTGCACCTTGGTGCGGCGAAAAAACTCGGCGTGAAAAGCGCCTCGGTCGGCATGGAGGTTTACCGTGCGGCTGTGCAAAACGGCATGCTGAACGACATGGGGCACGCCCCTTTGCTGTTTGTGATGCCGCGGGAAAGGTTTACAGCACTCTGCAACAGCCTCAAACGCGATGAACAGGCGCTGTCTCGGATGGAGAGCGGCGACTATAAGGGCGTGTGTATGCTGTACGCACCGCTGAGCAAAGCCAAAAACGATGGCACAATATGGGACAATCCGGACGCGCTGTACAACATCGGGCGGGCGTGCAGCAAGCTTTCAGTCACGCTGCTGGTGAAAGCCAGCGAAACGGCGAAGCTGAAGGAAGCGGCGCTGTACCGAAGCTACTGTGAAGAGTTCTTAAAACGCGGCGCAGAGCTAGAGCCGGATAATGCACGCTGCGCGACGGCGCTTGCTTACCGCTATTACTCAAACGTGCATGAGCTGATGCGCCAGGGTGAGCGGCGCGACCAAGACCTTGGCGAGCAGATTGACAGCGCCAACGAATGGCTGAACCGCGCGCTCGAAATTTATCCGCAGAGCATCCGCAACAATTACCGTAAGGGCAAGCTGATCATCGAAAAACAGGCCCCGTATTTGCTGTTTGGGCAGCGTGCGTTCGGCGCGCGCGAGGCCGAGCTGCTGCGTGAGATTCGTGAGGTGGGTGAGGAGCATTTGGCCACCGCAATTGCGCTGTATGAGGGGCTGGATAACGAAGAAGAAAGACAGCGTAACAAACGTGAATACGCCAAAGCGCTGTTTGTGCTGGGCGGGTATTACTTAGATGACGCGTATTTGCCGCTGCACGATTATTTTCTTCGCATCATCGCCGGGGTGAAGGAGCCATGCAGGCTGCAAACCATATCCAAGCTCGATTTGAATAGCGCGGCGGAGCTGCTGGAGAAATGCTACGCCGCAGAAACCGAGCTGTCGCTCGAAAAGCTTGACGCCAAGGCGCTCGCGGCACTGCAAAAGGAATGGACACGCGCGCCGTCTGAAAAACTGTATCGGCTCGGGTGCGCTTACAGCGGGCTGGCGTTTGTGGCAAAGGCATCGGGAGACGACCCCAAAGCCCACGCGCTTAAGGCGGTAAAATATCTGGAAGCGGCCAAGCGTGTGACCGAGAGCTATACCGACCGCAAGCACAACACATGGCATATCAGTGAGAAAATCGCTTGGACGTATATGGCGACGGGCGATTACGCGCGTGCCGCGAAGCTGCTGCAGCGCGCAAAACAGGGGTACATCGTTAACACGTATGCGCTTGCGCTGATGCTGATCGGGACGACTGAGGCATTTGAAACAGCAAGGCTATCGTTGCAGGGGGCCGCGCGGGATAAGCGCAATTTGGCTTCGGGATTATCGCAGGTGCTATACGCTTATGCGTGCCGTCACACGGGGCAGACCGTGCCGCCGCTGCCGCAGACGCTGTCGGTGAAAAACGCGCGGCTGGCTGAGCTTATTGGATTGGAAGCGAAGGTTAAATCGGTGTAAATAGCACGGGGCATCTGTTGACGAAATGCAACAAGTGTGTTATATTCTAGTGGATACATAAGGTGTATCAGTAATAAAAAAAGGAGGCAAAGTATGAAGATTAAAAACATCAACGAGCCTCAGAAGTTTTTCGAAGTGCTCAAAAATTGCAAAGGCAAAATTGAGCTCGTGACCTCTGAAGGCGACAGGCTGAACCTGAAATCGACACTCTGCCAGTACATTATGCTGACACAGATGTTTTCTGAAGCCAAGATCGATGAACTTGAGCTGCTGGTTTCGGAGCCTGAAGATTTGAACCTCCTTCTTAACTATCTGGTGAGAGGATAGTCTCAAATCTTACAACAAGAGCCGCTGTTTGGCGGCTTTTTTAATGCAAAA
>JAEZIW010000067.1 GCA_023436525.1 Bacillota bacterium
GGATCCGAGAGACTATCCGACCCCTGGCTGACGGTGGAATCTGCTCCCGTCGTTGAAAGCATCGAGTATAGAAACGGTGATATCAATGGCCGCGTAGAGCTTGTCGACTGGTTCAACGGCGGATCGGAAGCTTTAACAAAAGGCACAGAAGCGACAGTGATTGATGTCGATACAGGGCTGTCGTTCCATGTTCGCCGTTTCGGCGGCCATTATCACGCTGACAGCGATCCTTTGACTGCCGACGATACGGCTGTTTTAAAGCAGATTGCCGGCGGCAAATGGAGCTGGGACAGGCACGCAATTTGGGTAAAAATCGGCGAAAGGTATTTTGCAGCGTCCATGCACTGCATGCCCCATATGGTGGATCCATCACCCGGCAATAATTTCGGCGGTCATTTCTGTATTCACTTTTTGCACAGCAAGATACACGAGACTGGGAAGGAATGTCCAAGACACCAGGCGATGGTATTAAAAGCATTAACAAACGCAGATAAGCTTGAAGAATATCTGCAGACGAATACGTATTAAAGGAGCGCAAAAAATGGCAAGATTAAAGAATGAACCTCCCCGCATGATAAAGAATCTGCCGGATGCATCCATTCCGGCCGGAACATCGTTTACCGGGAATATCGATACCATGGGCGGCGTTCGTGTTGACGGCGCGGTGAAGGGCAGCGTGAAAGCCGGCGGCGACATCACCATCGGAGCAGACGGCGTAATTGACGGACACGTGACTGCGTTCAATGTGAATATCGCGGGCAAAGTGAACGGCAACTTAACCGCAACGGGCGCTGTGCAGATGCTGAGCGGCTCGAAGCTGACGGGCGAGCTGACGGCCTCGAGTTTTGCGATTGAAAGCGGCGCATTTTACAAGGGAAAGTGCAACATTACCGACGGCACAGACCAGCCTTTGCTGTCTGCCCCCGCCGAGGAGAAAAAGCACGAATCTAAAAAGAAAGAAAAAGCACCGGCTCCGGAGGCTCCGGCTGAACCGGCTCCGGCAGAAAAAGCAAAATAAGAATAGGCAAAGCCTGATGAGCTTTCAAGCCCGTCAGGCTTTTTTGTATGAACACAAACGCTCGGTTCCGGCACTCATTTTAACCCGGTCTATTTGTTTTCCGGTGATCGTTTTACGCTCCCATAAGGGGCGTAAAACGATTCTCTTGTTACAGAAAAGAGCCCGACCAGTTCTTCTGGACGGCCTCTTAATTTTTTCGAGCGTTAAAGGCAAGGCGCAAGGCCCTGATCTAAAAAGCGATAATGATTCCGCCCTCGTTGGCATACATACTTGACAATCCCTTTGTAGGCGCAACAACAATCTCCTTGAACGCATATTTCTCTTTAACAATTTCAACCAGCTTGTTCACCTGTTTTAAATTATTGCAATGTGTAATGGCAAGAATCTTATCTTTTGTATCGTGACACGTTTCTCCGATTGTTTCGGCAAGCTTAATAATGGCTTGCTGCGCCCCACGGGCTTTCGAGAACAACGCAATTTCTCCATTCGCATCAGCTCTTAATACCAAACGGATATTTAGAACCCCGGCAATCAATGCAGCGATTTTTCCCATTCTGCCATTCTTAATCATGTTATCTAAGTTCTCAAGAACAAAAAAGGTTTTCATCTTCTTTATAAATTCATCGATGTGTTTGATAATTTCAACTTTCTGATGCCCGCTGTTAATGAGCTCGCGAAGCTTGAGAATAATGAGCAGTTGCCCTGCCGATGCGCTTTTTGAATCAAACACATGGGATTCAACACCTTGTTCTTCAAGCATCCCCTTGGCAATACACGCGCTGTTGTATGACCCTGAAAGCTTAGATGAGAGTGTCACCACAAAGGAGGTGCTTTCTTTATCATGCTTCTCTATGTAATCGTATGGCGATGGACAGGACGACTTTGCCTGACCCTTGTATTCTTTCATTTTTGCAATGAATTTATCGACATCAAGCGCCTCATTATCAACAAATTCATCATTTCCCAGCATCATTGTAAGTGGTGCGATTTGTACATCTAGATCTTTCTTCATACTCGGAGTTAAATCACAGCTGCTGTCCGATATTATTTTGTAGTCCATCAAAAGCCTCACATGTTCGTTTTTTAGTTTTTTTACCATCATACATGAATTCAAGATAGATTCATAGCCCCACATTATTGCTATTTCTAACAAAAATATAAAATTTCTTTGAACATATTCTCCGGCATAAAAAAAGCACCTGTCTCCAAGTGCTTGTTCGGTGCTGTTAAGCACGCAGCGCGTAACGCCGGCACGCCACATCCACAATGGCATCCACCACATCGGGGCAAAACTCCCGTCCTCGCGTCTCCATGAATTTCTCCGCGATTTCGCGGCTGCCCGCTCTGTGCGATGACACGATATCGTCAAATCCGCGCACACCGGCTATGATACGGCTTGGCAGCGGTATCCGGCTGTGCCGTTGCTCATCGTAGCGTTTGAATATGCTTTTGTAAAGCTCCTGCAAATCTTTTAGCTCGCCGATTTTGCTGATGATCTTTTTACCGAAGTCCACATGCTGCATGAACGCGTCATAATCGTCGCCTTCCAGCGTCAGCCTGTTCTTTATCAGGCTGCTGTCAAGGCCGATAAACCCGATATCCGCGATTTTGGCGAGCACCTTCACAACATTAACGCATTCTTCACCGCACCCGAGCATGCCCGCCACCTGCGACGACAAGCTTTGGAGCCTAACGGGGCGCTTGCCCCATGCCGCCTTGGTCTCGATAATGCTGTTCATGCTGTCGATGACTGTGTTTTCGGTCAGCAAAGTGTTGATGGCGCTGATTTTGCGCATTTTACTGAGCGCCTGACGATACAGATCACAAAAGCTCACGGCTTTTTCCGATGATGAATAGCCAAAGCTCACATCCGTTTTCACAAGGTTCATGTACATGCCGTGCAGCATCATGCGGGTCTGCTTCACCTTGTTGTCGATCTCAAGCTGACTTTTGCCCGCATACACCACGCAGTATTCCCCCCCGCCGATACGCGCAATAATCTCGGCATCAAAGAAACAATCTTTAATCACTTCGGCCACGTTCTTAATCAGCGTATTGCCGGCGTTATACCCAAACGAGTTGTTGATTTCATTAAACCTGTCGATCTTGGCGACGATCAGCGTTTGCGGATACATACCGAACTTGAAAAAGTCGGTAACGAACGAATCAAACGCGGCCGCGTTGGCAAGGCCAGTCAGCGCGTCATGCTTTTCCAAATACTCAAGGCGCTTGTTATGGCCCTCTACTATTTTATTGTCATAAGCATAGCCGACGGCAAAGACGCGGCCGTCTTGACACAGCGCCCGCCCCTTCAGCTCATAACAAACGGTATCATTATCGTTGATATATCTGATTGTCAGCTGAATGGAACGGCGCTCGTATTCGGTAATAAAAGAAATCGCTGAACGAACAGACATCACGTCGTCGGGATGAATGCCGCTCATCACATGCTCCAGCGCGAGCGTTTGCTCCCTGCCCGATTTTAAATCCGTCAGCATTATATCGCCCGCAAGAAAATCGGCTTCGAACGTAAATATTTTATTTTCCGTGATACCGGCAGTATCAAAAACACCCGTGAGCCCGTCGTCTGTCCGGTCTAAGTCAAACGGATTTCCGGGGTGTTCCATCTGTTCAAACAAATACACAGTGGTTGCCTCCATGGGAAAAATCACAGTTGATTTATAAACGGAATTTTACAACGTGAAACATCTCAAAATGCGCTTAAAAAGTGAAATTATGACTTATTTTGTCGAAATAGTATTAGTTTTATTGCTTTCGTCTTTTTAATTTGAAGTAGTCGGTTAACAGTGTTGCGCAGTCTTCCTGCAGCACACCGCCCACACAAAGCGGCTTGTGATTCAGCTTACCTTCACAAAGATCATACAGCGAACCCAACGCGCCGCCTTTCGGATCATAAGCGCCGAACACCACATTTTCTAGGCGGGCGTTGATAATGGCCCCCGCGCACATGGGGCACGGTTCCAGCGTGACATAAAGCGTGCATCCGGGCAGGCGCCAGCCGCCAAGCCGCTTTGCCGCCTTGCCAATGGCAAGCAGCTCGGCATGCGCCAGCGGGCTCTTTCGCGTTTCACGTAGGTTGCAGGCTTTTGCGATGATCCGGCCATCCTTCACAATCACAGCCCCCACCGGCACTTCATCTTTCGCGGCTGCTTTCTTTGCCATGTCGATGGCTGCCGCCATATAAAACTCATGCTCATTCATACGCCGATTATATCATGCGCACCGTCCCCACGCATCACAGTTTTTTCATAGTTATCCTTGGATTGAAAATAATGAGCGACTTATTGTGAAAAACGAACATAAGTGTTATATTAAATAAAGGGAATTTTCACTGGAGGAACAAAAATTGAATGGTAAACGGCGTGACGCGATCAAAGACCTTTTAAACGCAAAGGGTGAGGTGTTCTTGAAAGACCTGGAGACCATGTTTCCGGATTGCTCCAGCATGACGCTGCGCCGCGATCTTAAATTCTTTGAAGAAGAAGGCCTCGTAAAGCGGACACGCGGAGGCGCCGTTGCGTTATCGCGTTTGTCGATGGCGGCCGAAGATATCTACTCTCGCCGCGCCTTGGAGAACACGGCAGCAAAAACGCTGATTGCACGAAAAGCGGTTATTTTTGTGGAAAGCGGGCGGTCGCTGTATCTCGATTCGGGCACCACGCTGATGATGTTTGCCAAGCAGATTCCTGATGATTATGTGTCGCTGTTAACGAGCGGCCCCAATATCGCGCTGGAGCTGATTAAAAAATCGAAGCCGACCGTGATGCTGATTGGCGGGCAGCTCAGCCGCAACACAATCTCCGTTTCGGGTGCCAACGCTGCGGCCTTTTTGGCAGACGTGAATATCGACACGGCTTTTATGGCAGCCAGTGGTTTTTCGCTGCAAAACGGTTTCACAAGCGGCACTTATTCGGAGTGTGAGCTTAAGCAGGCGATATTGAAGCGCGCATCCAAGGTGATTATGCTAATGGATTCCACAAAGGTTGGCAAAAGTCTGCCGTATACGTTTGGCACGCTGGCCGATATCGACGTGCTTGTTTCAGACGGCAGCCTGCCGCAGGAGATTCATGCTGCCGCGAAGGAAGCGGGCGTTAAGGTGGTTTAATCGACAATCGGCACAAAAGATGATTACATATAGTCTCAACAGCATGATGCCAAATGGCTCTGTGTCACGCTTTCCACAGTCTGGAACACAGATCACTGCAGTGATGAGTGAAGCAAGCCGCGAGGCGGATTGTATAACAACGCAAAAATTTCTTTACCCATGGTGTTTATCTCTCTGACGATCTCACAAGTCATCATATGCGATAAGTGTACAGATTCTTCAGTCGCTTCGCTCCATCAGAATGACCGCTGCCTGCAGCTTGTTGTTTATTATGCGTTGCTTTGTACGGGTTTATTATTTATCGGAATTATCCCATGACACACGCCGAACACTTGTGCTATCTTTGGCATGAGGTGATTAATATGACGTTTTTAGAATTGATTGAGAAGTTTCCAGACGAAAAATCCTGCATTGACCATTATCTCAAGATTAGGTACCCAAAAGGCATACACTGCAATCATTGTGGTTCGCCTAAGACGTATCAACGCAAAAGCAATTTAAAGCTATTCGATTGCAAAGACTGTTTTAACACCTTCTCGCCGTTTAAAGATACCATATTTGAAAAATCATCAACTGATCTGCGTAAATGGTTCTATGCTATTCATCTTTTCTTAAACGGTAAAAAAGGAATATCGGCTTTGCAGCTTCAACGTGAAATTGGCGTGACATACAAAACGGCATGGAGAATGTTACATCAGATTCGTTCCGCAATGGGTAATGCATCACAAAAAGAGTTTTTCGATACGATCATTGAAATGGATGAAACATATGTAGGCGGCAAACCACGCAAAGACAACGATCACCATGACGGAGAAGGAAACAGCGGAGGATATAATAAGCGTGGTCGCGGCTCCGACAAAACCCCTGTTATCGGTGCAATAGACCGTGTTAACAAGTGCGTTTATGCCAAAGTATCAATGCCGGATTCACAAGGCCGCAAACTGACGTTTAAACAGTTATTTGACGTGTTAAGCAAGGTATCAAAGCCAGAGAACGGGAACACGATTATAACAGACGAGTTTCACAGTTACAGACCACTTGAGCGTGAAAACTATGTGCATTTAAGAGTAGACCATAAACAACTATTCTCTGATGGAAAAGGAACGCATACAAACACGATAGAGAGCTTTTGGGCAACATTAAAGCGTGGTGTATACGGTATTTATCATCATGTGTCAGTAAAGCATATGCAAGCGTATGTAGACGAGTTTTGTTTTAGATATAATAACCGTGGATTGAATATGTTTGATATGGTTTCGAGACAGGCAAAGACAACATAATTCAATAATGATAATTAATGTTGAAACATATCAAAAATTGGTGTAATATATAATATGCTCGGCCGCGAAAATATACGATTAAATCGGGCAAATCTTATATGTTGTGTTGTTTTTTCGGCCGCGAAATCTTTATACGCGCAGGAGGTCTTTTTGCTATGGAAATTGAAAAGAATCACCCCGACTCGCCATTTGCAAAACACAGCGGAACTCTTTCTCTAGGGTTTCAAAATGTCGATTGTTATGTGCTTGATACCGAACAACGCGTTATTAGCATGAGGGCAACAGTAAAAGCTATTGCCAATGATGATAACGGAGATTTGTCAAAATATATTGGTGTGCGCACATTACAACCATATATATCGCAGGATTTAATCAATACTCAACTAATTGAATTTACAATACCGGGGAACCCAAACAAAAGCAAAGGCATCACTGCTGAAACATTTCTTGAGATTTGCTCTGCTTATGTTAAGGCGCTGACGTCTGGAGAACCTCTTACGCCAAAACAACGCGATATTGCAGTGAATTGCTCAATTTTATTATCAGCTTGTGCAAAAACAGGCTTAATTGCCCTAATTGACGAAGCTACCGGCTATCAGTATTTGAGAGAAGAGAATGCGTTACAAGTTAAGATTAGAGCGTTTATATCAGAGGAACTTAGAGATTGGGAAAAGACATTTCCGGATGAGCTATGGGAAGAATTTGGGCGATTAACAAATTGGCAGGGTTCACTACAACAACGGCCAAAATACTGGGGTAAGCTTGTTCTTGAATTAATATATGACGCAATGGATCCTGATGTTGCAAAATATTTAAAAGATAATAAGCCAAAGCCAATTCACGGACGAAATTATCATCAATGGTTATCGGAAGATTTAGGCGTAAGGTCGCTCACTGTGCATATAAATCAAATAATAGGTATTGCAAAAACCTGCAAAGATATGGACGAGTTAAGGCACAAGGTAGCGCTATATTACGGCAAAGAACCATTACAACTTACAATGGGAGATGTTGCCCAAAAATAAATATAAAGATAAGACCCTCTAAGCAAGATAATGAGGGTCTTTTTATATAAGAATGTTTATTCGCCGTGAGTAATGGTATAGTTCCGTTATTTATTCACCTTCAAAATTCTTCTGGCTACAGACAGCACCGGTTTGAAGATCGGCCCTTCCAGCTCCTTTTTCACCGTTTTCAGCTCTTCGCGAATCTTTATATGCTGCGGGCAATGCCGCTCGCACTTGCCGCATTCGATACACAGCGACGCAAAGTTCGGGTTCTTCGCCCCAAGCCCCAAATTCTGAAAATATTTCATGCGAGAGCCCTTTTTGCCGAGCAGGTACTTGTCGTTGTAAACGGAAAAACAGCCCGGTATGTTCACGCC
>JAEZIW010000069.1 GCA_023436525.1 Bacillota bacterium
TAATACCGTTTCACATCGATTGTAAAATACACACCGGGCAGGCTCAGTTCTCTGAGTTCGTCCGCCACACCATTGTCGACCTGGCGTTTCAGCCATACTTCCGACTTTTTGCTGTCGGTTGCAAGCTTTAAAACATCATCGTAATTAAGCCCGAGCCTTTCGGCGAGCACCCGCGATATTTCCTGCGGATTGCCCTTCTTCACCTCGGCGGGCCTCAGCACCACGGTTTGTGCGTTGGCACTCTGTGCGAGCACATTGCCTTTGCAATCAACGATACTGCCGCGTTTGGCGCTGACCACCAGGTCTCTGGTTTGCTGAATGAGCGCCTTTTCCCGAAGCATGTCTCCCTGCACAAATATGATGAGCCCCATCTTCACGGCAATGGCCGTAAACAGCACGACGACCACTGTCATTAAAAACAGCAGCCTTTTTTTTGATTTCAGGGAGGTCTGCGTGCTTTTGCCGCCTTCCTTCCTGACTGTTTTTTTGTCACTTATTTTCTTGGTCATCAGCCGCTCATATTCATTACTATCTTTTGATCCTGACGCGGATAAGCCATGTTCAGTTCGTTCTTCGCCTTGCTTTGGACGAGTTCCACATTGTCGCTAAGCTCCATCTGCAGTGAGACCTGATCAATTTGGGCATCCAGCGCTTCAATGTTTTCCTTGATCTCGTTGTTGCGCGCCCCAATGGTGCAGATCTCGGCGTAACGTGCAACCATCAGTGATAACGCACAGAACGCCACAAACACGACAAACAGTGTGGAAATCAGGCTCTTTCTTGACTGAACCCGCTCGCGTTTTTGCGAGATCTCTTTGGCCTTTGCCGCCGCCTGTGCCTTGCTCTTTTTTTGGGGATCCACCTGAATCTTCTGAGCCGGGCGGGCTGCCGGGCGCGGCCTTGCTTCATGCCTCGCAGGATCGGTATTAATATATGCGACATTTCCCTGCATCTTGACTACTCTTTTTCCTGCAGGGTATTGGGTTATTTCATAATCGTATTTTCTTTGAGCTGACTGCATGCTGCACTCCCTATCCGCGCACCTCAAACACGCGCAGTTTGGCACTTCTTGACCGGTTGTTTTCCTCAACCTCTTGTGCCGACGGCAATATCGGTTTTTTGGTGACCACTTTTCCAAGCGATTGCTTGCCGCATACACAAACCGGAAACTCACTGGGGCATTCGCACGGGTTTTCGAACCGCTTGAATTCCTGTTTCACAATTCGGTCTTCCAGGGAGTGAAAGGTAATCACGGCGATCCGGGCGCTTGGCTTCATGGCCTGCACGAAATGGAGCAGCGCTTTTTTTATTGCGTCTAATTCTCCGTTTACCTCTATCCTCAGCGCCTGAAATGTTCGGCGCGCGGGATGCGGGCCGTCTTTTCGTGCGCCGCTCGGAACCGCCTTCTTAATGACCTCAACGAGATGCCCGGTGGTTTCAATGGGTTTGTCGCTTCGTTCCCTCACAATGAACGAAGCGATTCTTGCTGCCCATCTTTCCTCACCATAATCCCGCAATATCCGTTCAAGGTCCTGCTGCGAATAGCTATTGACGATATCCGCGGCACATGCCGAGTCTTCTCTGTTCATGCGCATATCAAGCCTTGACTCTGAATGATATGAAAACCCCCTGTTACATTGGTCCAGCTGGAACGACGAGACCCCCAGGTCAAGCACCGCTCCGTCTATTCCATTTATATCAAGCATACTCAGTATGTCTTTGATATCCCGAAAATCATTATGGACGTACACCGCTTCGTCCGTGTAATCTTTGAGGCGCTCCTTGGCCTGCTCAATCGCGTAGGTATCCTTGTCGATACCGATCAGCCGCCCGCCCGGTGTGATTCTTTTGAGAATCTCGAGAGAATGGCCGCCTCCGCCCAGCGTTCCGTCAACAACCGTCATGCCGGGGCGCAGATTCAGCGCATCCACCGTTTCGTGCAGCAGCACACTTGTATGAGCCATGCCTTACACCCCATATGCCGCAAGCCCGGCTATCGCGTCGCTTCCGGCCACCTCGAGCATGTAGGCATCCCACTTCTCTTTGCCCCATATCTCGGCACGGTTCGACGCACCGATCATCACGACTTCCTTGTCGATGCCCGCTTCATCACGAAGCTGCTGCGGGATGAGGATACGCCCCTGCTTGTCAGGCTCGCACCGGCTCGCCCCCGAGAAGATCATGCGCACATAACACTGTGCTTTCGCGTCCGACTGCGGAATGGCATTGAGCTTCGCCGCAAATTTCTCCCACTCTTCCTCCGAGAAGGCACTTAGACAGTTTTGGTTGAGACGCGTAATGTAAAAGGGTTCGCCAAGATCGGCTCTGAGCTTAGCCGGTACTGCGAGTCTGCCTTTTTCATCAACGCTATGGAAATAGCGCCCGATCAGCGATCCCTGCACTGTCTCTCCTCCGTCAGCCGCGATGCCTCGTCAGGCATCCGTCCCCTCCTGCCGGGCTTTAGGGTGTGGCGTCTACTTTTCACCACTTAGTGATTCTTTTTCACCATTCTTACCCACTATTCCCCACATGCTTAAGATTATTCGGTATTGAGGCCGTAAATCCTTCTTGTTTTTGAGTATTGTTTCAATAAAATTTTAATTATTGTAGCGTGTTGTTTCGGGGCGCACAATATGTAGTAGAGAATGTATGTTTGCCCGAATGTACGTTTGTATAAATGGCGAAAACAGCTGTATAATGCTGAATAATGCCGAGGCGCATTTTTGCTTGCGGTACGGGCAGGAAGCGTATAGAATTGGATTCGGGAGGGATTAACGATGAAGAGAAACGAACTGTTTCGCGTTGGTGAAACGGCGGAAGATGAGGAATTCATCATAGGCGGTCAAGCGAAGAAGACCCCCATTAGCATAAAGATAAGGCTGGTGATCGGCATTGCGGCGGCTGTGCTGGTGCTTGCGCTGGCTGTGGTGCTGCCTTCGCTGCTCGAAGCGGTGGTTCCTCCTGCGGCCGGTCAGCCCTCCGAGGCCTCGTCAACACCCCCTTTAAATGCGGTGCCCGCATCAAACGAAGCCATGAGCGTGGGGGTTTACGCACCCGATTGGAAAGCCGCAACCTTACAGCCGAATGTCGCGATTCAGCTTAATGAGTACTCCCCCGCACAAAGCGATGTGCCGGGCTTGCCTTTTATAATTTCCGCAAACAGTGAAGAACTCGGCCAAGACAGCATCCGCATCGATGTGGACGCGGGAACGCTGATAACATGGGGCACGCCGGATTATTCCGTGAAGCAGCGCGGCAAAATGTATGTGCTGTCGTCCGGTGATACGATTTATTGGTCACCGCTTGACGATACGGGCAAGCCGATACCAAAGTGCAGTATGACGGTGACGGCTTATGACAGCGCCAATCAGGCGTATGCGGTGAGCGTTATCATCAGCCAGACGGAAGATTTTAAGTATTCGGCCGAAATAAAAGAATAACGGAGGGTTAATCCTCCGTTTGACCGACTATATAAGCCGAATGATGTCATTGATATAAAAAGCAACTTTATCGGGCATCCTGAGGAGCGTAACGAGGACTACGAAGTGGACCAGGATCTGATGAGACAGATTCTTCACTTCACTACGCTCGTTCAGAATGACCACTTCAGTTACTTTTCGTTTACTGTGGTACGGTAGCGTATGCAGATTCCGAGCTTGTGGACTACAAAGTGAATCTGAATACCATGTGTAAAGCGCTTAGCCATGGGATTCCTCTTCCGCTCACGCTCCATCGGAATGACAAAAGCAGCTTTTTTTAAACATCATGATCTCAAAAACCAGTTTCTGCAGGGCGCGATTTCCAAAGCGCACTGACGTAACAGGATCGTCAGGGAAGCCACGCCCTATAACGCACCTCAATTACTTCTGATTTTTAAACTTCGGGCTTACATTCACATAAATCAGCCCGAACACCATCATCGCAAAAAACAGCACCCACGAGGCGGGAACGATGATGAGCGGCGCGACGTTAAGCCACGCAAATACTCCGCCCAGCAGCAGCATTGCCCCTCCCGTGATCAGCATCATACCGACAAAGCGCGTGAGCGCCTTCTCATTTACCTCGGCTTTTTTCTCCGGCGACGCCGTGTTGTACCCCGCGATGAGCCCGCTTAAATTAAACACACGGACGAGAATACCCAGCACAAGCAGCAATCCCCCCGCGAACAGATTGGATACTTCCATAACGGTTCCCCCTTCTTGACAAGAAGACCGCCTCCCGAGTGAGAGACGGCCTTATATTGATTAACTATGCAGTACCGAGGATTTAAGAAACCACATCGCCCTTGTAGCTGATCAGCGACGCGTTATGCACGCCCGGGATTGCCGAGAAAGAATCAACCATGCCCGCTTCGCTCTCTCTCAAGTTCATCTCGATGGTCAGCTCAATCATGCCCTCCGAAACAATTTTTGATTTCAGCTTGCCCGAAGGCAGCTTGCGCAGCACCGTCTGCACCTCTTTCTTGCAGGCCTCGTCGAAACGCAGCACCAGCATGAACGGCAGGTTCTTCTTGGATTTGAACAGGTTCCAAACCAGCAGGAGCACACCGATAACCGCCGAACCAACAAGCGACGGCAGATAATACTGAGCGCCCAGCGTAATGCCGCAGCCGATTGCCCAGAACATGAAGATTGTATCCATCGGATCCTTCACGGCTGTTCTGAAACGCACGATAGACAGCGCACCGACCATACCGAATGTGAGTGCAATATTGGACGCGACCACCATGATGATTAATGACGTCACCATTGACAACATTATCAAGGAAGTCCCGAAGCTCTTAACAAAAATCACACCGGAAAAAGTCAGCCGGTAGATTAAATAAACAAACAACCCGAGCACAAACGCCAGAGCCACTGTTATCAGTATGCCGACAAGCGTCACATCGCCCTGCATCTGAAACTTGTCCAAAAAACTTTGTTTGACTACATCAGTCATTTTAAAATCCTCCTAGTCGAACTTTCTGCATAATACATATTTTGATATGGCGCTTCTGTGCGCCGCGTTCACATTACTGAGTATCGCCTTGATATATTCGGGCAAGTATCGGTCGAACTTGACTTCGAGCACCATCATGCCTTCAT
>JAEZIW010000092.1 GCA_023436525.1 Bacillota bacterium
CATTATATCAGCATGGTCAATGTTTTGAGCGACGATATAAAGGGAGAAGAACATTACGAAGAATTTGTTGAGCAAAATTATCCTGGCTTGGGCGATTTCACATTGGTCGGCGTGTCGGATATGCAGGCATTTTGGAATTTTAAAAGTGGTAAGGATTATCTGATGGATGGACGGCTTTTGTCGCCCGGAGAGACTGGAAATGCCGTTGTTTTGAGCCAGCGTGTCTTCAATTTCAATGTTCTTAAATTTGGAGACACGTTCAGCGTCTCATCTTACTTTAATAATGATCTGAGTGCTGAATTGGAAGTGGTCGGCATGCATTCGGGAGATGATTTAAATTTGGTGCCCGGGTCTTCCTGCAATATCAACTATATCTATGCACCGCTCGAGGTTGCTTTGCGTTTATCGGGAGTCGATGGAGTCACAGAAGCGGAATATGCTTTAAATGATCCCTCGGAAATGGATGCGTTTATAAGCAAGGCAAAGGTTATCGCCGAAAATAACAATTTGGATTTGAACTTCATAAATAACAACCTCGATTTTCTGCTCGCGTCCACCGCGCTTAATAGCCTAATTAAAACCTGCGATGCGATTTTCATCACAGTCATTGCCATGTCTGCGATCATATTAAGTCTACTTGTGATTTATTTGATGAACGACCGCTTGTTTGAAATCGGCGTATTGCTGTCACTAGGAGAAAACCGATACAAGATCAGCCTTCAAATGATACTGGAAATACTGATGCCGACGCTTATCGCCATCAATATCGGCGCTCTTGTGTCGAGCGTGATTATCCCCGCGGTGGGCAAAGCCGTCTCGGCGGGCATGCAGATCGATCAGCAACTGACATCAACGAATGTTGGCGGGCTGTTTCTGCTGGCCAATGGCTGCGGCATACTGTTGGTCATAATCGCGTCGATCATACCGACGGTCGCGATCAGAAAGTACACCCCCAAACAGATTATGCAGACCTTTAAATAACGATTCTGAGAAACGGAGAAAAGTGATGAATACGGTATTGGAACTCAAAAACGTTGATTATTATTATCCGACAAAGGCCACGAATATCGACATTCTCAAAGACGCAAGCTTTTTCTTTGAGCAGGGGAAGCTCTATACGATTATCGGGCCTTCCGGCTCCGGCAAGACGACGACGCTGTCCTTACTCGGCGCGCTTGAAACGCCCAAGAAAGGGAGCATCCTCTATAAGGAACGAGATATACAGGAGATCGGCATGGCCCGATACAGAAAGGATCATTTGGGGTTTGTGTTTCAGGCGTATAATCTGCTGACCTATCTTTCGGCGATTCAGAATGTGCTCGTGGCGATGAGCATTTCGGGCAGTGAGGAAGGCGAGGCAAAGGCGTGGGAGCTGCTTAAAAGTACTGGGCTTGACGAATCGCTGTTCAAACGGTTGCCGAATTATCTATCCGGCGGAGAGCAGCAGCGTGTGGCAATCGCGCGCGCGATATCGACCGGTGCGGATATTATCATCGCTGATGAGCCGACAGGCAACCTCGATAAGGCGACAGCGCTCGATATCGTGGGGCTGTTTGATAATCTCGCGCATAAAGAGGGCAAGTGCGTGATCGTCGCCACCCATTCGGATTACTTTCACAGTATCGCGGACTGCATTGTGACGCTGGACAATAAGATGCTGAAAGTGGTTTAAGAGTAGATTATAAAAGCAGTCATATTTTCGACAAAGCCTGATACTGCAGGCTTTTTTTATCATATCAAGTAAGAAATATGTGGAATTATACACCGGATTGACATAGAATAGATGGATAAAACAGTGTAATGGAGTGGTTATGGACATCTTTGAAGCCTATTACGATGCTGCCGACCCTGCCATGGCATCCGGTATGGCCGCCTACATGAAAAACCAATTCGCTTTCTTGGGGCTGCAGAAGCCGCAGCGCGCCGAGCTGAGCCGAAGCTTTCTTGCGGCAAAGAAGAAGGAAAAAGCGGTGGACTGGGATTTTGTGTTCAAGTGCTTTGAGCTGCCCGAGCGCGAGTTTCAGTACCTTGGCATGACTTATCTGTTGGACGTGAAGAACCGCCTTGCGGCTGACGACATTCACCGCATGGAAAAGCTGATTGTCACCAAATCGTGGTGGGACACGGTGGACATGCTGGCCACAATCGTCGGTGATATTGTGATGCGTCATCCAGAGCTTAAAGAGCAGGTGATTGCGGGCTGGGTGACGAGCGACAACCTTTGGCTCCGGCGCGCATCACTTCTGTTTCAGCTCAAATACAAGACACAGACGGATACGGCTTTTTTATCACGCGCGATACTCTGCAACTGCGATACCAAGGAATTCTTTTTAAATAAGGCCATCGGCTGGGTGCTGCGCGAGTATTCAAAAACCGACGCGCAGTGGGTGAGGGATTTTCTGGCCGCGCACAGCTTAAGCGCGCTCAGCGTAAAGGAAGCGAGCAAGTATATTTAGAGAGATACTGAATCATTTAGAACCTTACAGTCTGGTGACAATATAACCGTTATTTATCTGAATCGCAGACGTTTAGTCATTCAGTCCGCTTCGTAGTCGACAGGCTTGGAATCATTCATGCACTTATGCACCAAAGTAACCGAAAAGTCACGGTAGCGGTCATTCTGAACGAGTGTAGCGGAGTGAAGAATCTGTTGTAGGCAGATCCTTCGTCGCTCCGCTCCCCAGCATGACATATGGAGGGGGTTATCAAAATTCTGAATCCACCATGTGGTGGATCGCTTGTCCGAAATAATGACGTATAATTTATTGACACAACAATGGGGGAAATATGAAAACATTTTTACTCGAAGATTTTTATGAGAAACACGAATTCACCGCAAAATATCTGCTGTCTCAGTCCGACTGCGAATCGATGAGCATTGAGGAGCTGCTTGCCATCGAGCCCGGCGCAGCTGAGCGGTTTCAAAAGCTGTGGCTCGGGTACACCGAGGTGAAAGGCAGCCTGTATTTAAGAGAGCGTATCGCGGCGCTGTATGAGACATGTACGCCGCAGGATATTCTCGTTCACGCCGGTGCCGAAGAAGCGATATACGGCTTCATGAAGGTGTTTTTGGAGCGAGGGGATCACGTGGTTTAT
This sequence comes from Bacillota bacterium, assembly GCA_023436525.1. Taxonomy (GTDB): domain Bacteria; phylum Bacillota; class Clostridia; order Christensenellales; family SZUA-584; genus SZUA-584. Next base: position 3,097 of record JAEZIW010000092.1, read on the forward strand.
CTGTCGCCCGCGTACCAGTCGCTCTATGAGGTGGCGTCATCGATGGGGTGCGAGGTGTCGCCGTGGGCGCTGCGGCAGACGCCGGACGGCTGGATGCTCGACATTGATGAGCTGATTTCACTAATTACGCCGCAAACAAAGCTGATTGTGATCAACACCCCGCACAACCCGACAGGGTATATGCTGAGTGACGAACAGCTGAAAGCTGTTGCGGATATTGCGCGGGAAAATGGAATTTTCGTATTCTGTGATCAGGTCTATAAGGGGCTGGAGTGGGACAACCAGCCGCATTCATGGATGAGCGATTTGTATGAAAACGCGGTGTCGCTCGGGGTCATGAGCAAAGCCTACGGGCTGCCGGGTCTGCGCATCGGCTGGATTGCCACGCGGCATAAAGAGGTCTATGAGCGGATGCTGAAGCTTAAGTTTTACACCACCATCTGCTGCAGCTCGCCGAGCGAGTATTTATCGGCATTGGCGCTGGCGCACAGTGATGAACTGCTGGAACGGAGCGTGTCGATCATCAGGGAGAATATCGCCGTTGCGGAAGGCTTTTTCAGCAAGCATGCAGACAGGTTCGTCAATAACCGACCGGTTGCCGGGCCTGTTGCGTTTCATAGGCTGAAAAGCGGTGCGGATGCGACGGGCTTTTGTGAAGAACTGATTCGTCAGTCAGGCGTGCTGCTGCTGCCGGGGGCTGTGTATGAGACGGACGGCAGCTATTTTCGCATGGGCTATGGGAGAAAGAATTTCGCTGAATGTATCGGAAAGCTCGATGACTATCTGCAAAAATGATGAAAAGAAGAATGAGCATGTTTACGCGATAAACAGGCCTGGATTTCTGACATAGTAAGAATTGTCTTTATTATAGAAAAGCACCTGTTTCGGTCATCCTGATGAGCGAAGCGATGAAGGATCTGTAACAGATTCTTCATCCGCGTTGCGGATTCAGAATAACCACTATAGTAACTGTTGTTGTCTACTGTAGTGCGGATAGTGTATGTTGATTTTTGAGCGAGTGATAGCGAGAGTAAATAGGAATACAGGACACGGAGGGGCTGTGTAAGAATAAGGTCTCTCGTTATATTCCCCAGTCACCTTTCTGTGACAGTCTCCAATCCGCCCCCGTTGGAATCTCAAAAGATTGAGCATATTACCATATAGACATGCAAGGCCTGTTTACACAGTAAACAGGCTTCTTTTATTACACGATAACATCAATTTAAAAATAACATAGAAATTATTATATAATAGAATTGACAATAGTGTGTGACGTACAGTATAATGCGATCAGAGGTGAGAACCATGGAAGAACTAAACACGATCGTCACGAATATGGAGCAGGAGCTGCGGCGCGGAACGGTGACACTTTGCGTGCTGAGCCGCTTAAACAGCCCTAAATACGGCTACGCGCTTGTGGAAGAGCTAAGCGTTGCGGGCATGAGCATTGAGCCGGGAACGCTGTATCCGCTGCTGCGGCGGCTCGAATCGCAGGGGCTTTTAAAAAGCGAGTGGGAAACATCCGGCCCCAAGCCTCGTAAGTATTATGAGCGCAGCGAAGCGGGCACAAAAATTTATAAGATGCTGTGCGGACAGTGGGATGACCTTGCGCAAAGCATTGATAAGCTGATTCATGAGGAGGGCATGAAATGAAAGCGAAAGAATTGATTGACAGGTATGTGTATGATGTCACGCGGCGGCTGCCGCAGGAACAGCGCGCAGACATCGAAAAAGAATTGGGCAGCCTTATAGACGACATGCTGGCCGCGCGTACGGGTGAGGCCGAGGCATCGACAGACGATGTGACGGCTGTGCTCAAGGAGCTTGGTCGGCCGTCTGAGCTGGCCGCGAAATACCGCGGAACAAAACGCCATCTGATCGGGCCGGATTATTACGACCTCTATATGCTGGTGCTTAAAATCGTGCTGGCCGCCACCGGCTTTGGGTTGGCCATCGCGCTGATTGTGGGCAACCTTGCCACGCTGCCGGAGAATGCGTTCAGTACCGCAGCGCAGTCGTTCTGGGGCATCATCAGCGGGTTGTTTCAGGCGTTTGCGTATGTGACCATTGCGTTTGCGCTCACGGAACGGTTCAGCAAAAAGTTACCCGAGAGCTTTGAATGGAACCCCAAGGACTTGCCGCCGGTACCGTCTTTAAACAAAAAAGACACGCTGATTATCAAACGTGGCGACCCGATTGCCGGTCTGGTATTTGGCGTCATCGGTCTCGTGATATTTAACGCGATGCCGTGGATTTTCGGCTTCGTGACCGGCACGGAAGGCTTGGTCTCGATTCCGGTTTTCAACCTTGACGTGCTGCTGTCGCTGCTACCGCTTATCAATTTATCTCTGTGTCTCAGCATGCTCAAGGATGTGATACGGCTGATTGCGGGGCGCTACACGATGAAGGTGTCGATATCTCTTGCGATCATCAATGCGGCGTTGATCGTGTTGGCTATCGTGGTGTTTTTGCCCCCGGCGATATGGAACGCAAACTTTATGTCATCATTGCACGCTGCAACAGGTGCCGCCTTCTTTGCGGAGCCGCTGACCAATACCTTCTGGACGAATCTGCCCACCATTATCGTGGTACTCAGCGTCTTTGGGTATGTGGTGGATTCGATTGTGACGCTCTATCGCGGGGCACGCGGATCGGCATTGCTTGATAAAGCAGTATAAAAGTAAGAAATGTTTCAGGGGCATCTTCGAAAATGAAGGTGCTCTTTTTGTAACTGAGGTTTTTTAGGTGTGTTTTGTGTCGGAAAAGATAGATATGTCGGCTGAGGCTTAGACCAAACATGGGACACCGTTGTCACACAGGGACAGCGGGGGTATAATAGTAGAAAATCAACAGCACGGAAGGTAACACATGGTTCCCAAAAGCACACTCGGGCATTTTATTTCGTATTACCGCCGCCATTGGCGGCTTTTTGTTCTTGATCTTGTTTGCGCGCTGCTGATCGCGGCGGTTGATCTCGCATTTCCGCTCGCCTCGCGCTACGCGATGACGACACTGCTGCCTTCAAAGCTGTTTGATGCGTTTTTCGTCATCATGGGGGCGCTGGTGGCGGCGTATCTGCTGCGCGCGCTGTTCATGTACATCGTGACATACTGGGGGCATACCTTGGGCGTGCGGATGGAAGCGGATATGCGGCGCGATCTGTTTTCGCATATGCAAAAGCTCTCATTCCGCTTTTACGATAAGAACCGAACGGGGCAGTTGATGTCTCACGTGACGACCGACCTTTTTGACATCACGGAGCTCGCGCATCACGGCCCGGAGGATATCTTCATCTCGCTGGTCACGATTATCGGCGCGTTCACCGTGATGCTAACCATCAACGTGAAGCTGGCGCTGGTGCTGATCGTCCTCGTCCCCATCGGCATACTGTTTACGATGATGCAAAGAAAGCGCATGATGCGTGCCAGCAGGCGCGTGAAGGAGCGCATGGCTGGCATCAACGCGGGGGTGGAATCAAGCATATCCGGCGCGCGCGTGGCCAAGGCGTTTACCAACGAAGCGTTTGAAGTGGATAAGTTCATGGAGAGCAATGAGCGGTTCAAGCGCTCGAAGGGCGAGTTTTATTCGGCAATGGCCGTGTTCCAAAGCGGCGTGGAGTTTTTCACGAGCCTGTTCAGCGTGGCGGTGATTGCTTTTGGCGGGTATCTCATTATGCAGGGCGAGTTTGATTATGTGGGGCTGATTACGTTTTCGCTTTATGTCGCCACGTTCCTGCAGCCGATCCGCAAAATGTCCACGTTTATGGAGCAGTTTTCGAGCGGCATGGCAGGCTTTCACCGCTTCCGTGAGCTGCTGAGCGAGCAGCCCGATATCGCTGACAAACCGGGGGCGATAACGCTGAAAAACGTGAAGGGTGATATCGCGTTTGAGGATGTGAGCTTTTCGTACAACGACAAAACAAAGGTGCTGGAGCAATTGAACCTGACGGTGGACGCGGGGAAGACGCTCGCGCTGGTGGGGCCGTCGGGCGGCGGCAAAACCACGATGTGCCACCTGATACCGCGCTTTTATGAGGCGAGCAGCGGGCGCATCACGATAGACGGGCACGACATAAAGGATGTGACGCTGCTGTCGCTGCGGCAGAACATCGGCATCGTGTCGCAGGATGTGTTTTTGTTTGCGGGCAGCATACGGGATAACATACGCTACGGGCGTATTGACGCGACGGACAGCGAGATTGTGGAGGCGGCGAAGCGCGCCGAGATACACGACATGATTGTGCAGATGGAGAACGGCTACGACACGCAGGTGGGAGAGCGCGGCATACGGCTTTCGGGCGGGCAGAAGCAGCGCATTTCGATAGCGCGGATATTCCTTAAAAATCCGCCGGTGCTGATACTCGATGAGGCAACGTCTGCTCTCGACAGCGTGACGGAGAAGCGGATACAGAAGGCGTTTGAGGAGCTGGCGGTGGGGCGCACCACGCTGGTGATAGCGCACAGGCTTTCCACCGTGAAGAACGCGGATGAGATTATTGTGATTGATGAGGAGGGCGTGGCTGAGAGAGGGACGCATGAGGGGCTGCTGGCACGGGGCGGGGTTTATGCGACGCTGTATAACAGCCAGTTTCGGGAGTGAATTAAGCAAGAAGTGGAAGAATCAAATGGTAGTTAAATGTTTATTTGATTCTTCGATAAAACTTATCAACTTTTTAGCTAATTGCTCTGCCGACTTACTCATTGCTTCTTCGTAAGGAATGTTTTCATCTCGTAGATACTTACATGCAATATCCGCAAAATTTGTTTTATCGCTAATTGTGGTTGTTTTGAAACCTGAAGAGTAAGCACCTTTTCTTTTTTTATTTACTAATTGACCTTCAATAAATTCTCCTAATGGTGAGCCTTTATAGATATCTTGACGAAAGTTCCCAAGATCATTAAATTCTAATTTTAAGTAATTAGTTTTCTCATATTCAGCGATAACACGCTTTAGGATTTCTTCATGAAGCGTATTCTCAATTTCCTTAACTCCCTTTATAAAGTAATATGATTTTCCAAGTTTTTTATTTCTATTGTTATGTTTTCTTTCATTATCAAAGTCAGCAATTATTATTGGCTTATTACTTATTCTTCTAATATTTATATCACCGTCGATGTTTTCTTCACTACACGTTAAATGAGATATAGAACTACCACCATATTCAATAAAAGAGTAATGAAGATTTTCAACATACTTGCCTTCACAGTTATTCTTTTTCAACTCTCTATTTATGTATTCTCTTAAGTATAATCTGTCTGTTATACCCTCGACCCATATGGTACAATTTGACATAAAAACAGAGCTGTTATTAACACCAAGCTGTTTGAGCAACTCAATTTCACCAGACTCAACTCGCTTGATTGAATACCCCACTTGCTCCTCTTCATATTGTAAATACTTAACTTTTTCGAACATAAAAATTGAGATATCTGAATTGTCAAATACAAGATCAATG
>JAEZIW010000106.1 GCA_023436525.1 Bacillota bacterium
TACAGCTGCCCCTGCGTTAACTGTACATGGTTTAAGGGGTATTGCCTAAAGCGCATGAGCAAGGGCGAAGGCGGTGGCGGGTGTGTATGACTTCAGCCGCGAATCCGAATTCGTACGAATGTATGAAGAGTGGTTCCCAAAGGTCTACAACTACATTTTCTACCGTCTGCTCAGCAAAGAACTGACCGAAGACATTGTCAGCGATGTGTTTTTGAAGGTGGTTTCGCATTTAAGCCGGTTTGATCCGGCCAAAGCCTCTTTCGGAACCTGGATTTTCACAATCGCGCGCAACACGCTGACGGATTTTTACCGTAAAAGCAAGCCGGCTTTGAGCCTTGACGATGACGGGTTTCCCCCGGACACTCTCGCCGTTGATTGGGACGAGCAGTGCCGCCTGATTGAGAACGAGGAACGGCGCACGCTGTATAAAGCATTGAAAAACCTGAATGAGAAGCAGCGAAGCGTGCTCGCACTGAAATACTTTTCAGGGTTTAACAACTGAGAGATAGCCCGTATGACCGGAATGAAGGAAAGCACCGTTTCATCGCTTGGCATTCGGGCGTTAAGCAAGCTGAAGTCTGTGTTGGATGATACATGCGCGGTTTAAACGAACTTACAGGAGGAAACCCATGTCCAGCAAAACAGCAGATAAATCAATACAAGCATCGCAACCGCTCTCCGAAGAGGAATTGACAAGCGTGAGCGGCGGCATACGGTCGCATCCCACTGAGTGGAAAATCCGTTGGCACTGTTTGGACTGCGATACGCGCGGAGACTGGTACCCTGTTCCAACAGGCTGCGCAGAGATGGAAGCCGCAAAAGCCGCCCATATGGCCGCAACCGGCCATACGCGCTGCGCATGTGAATCCGGTCGAAATGAATAGAATGGAGGCTGACGAAATGAAAAAGCTGAGAATAGGTGAGAAAGTGATTGAAATCGATGAAAAAAGGATTCAGCCGCTGACAGACGACGAACTCAATGACGCGTGCGGCGGAACAGGCGGGGGCGGAAGAACCTATTACCGCCTTGTCTGCGACAACTGCTGCTTTAAAAGCTGGTGGGGCTACAGCAGTGCCGAAGAAAAGTACCTGATTCAGTTTCACAAACAACAGGGGTGTTATGGAACCTTAAGACCGGAGGGTCAGTATTTCGAGTCCGATCCCAATCTAATAATCGACTGATCTGACTATGGATTCTTAAAAGAAAGAGAGTATGCGAAAATGAACGATGATAACAAAAAACAGGCCGGTATACAATCATCCGATATGGCCGAAAAAGCCGCGCTTAACGATCAGGAGCTCGCGGAAGTGTCGGGCGGCTTCACACTGTTCGACACATGCCAGAACCGCTGGTCTCCGGGCATCTGTGCGGAGGCCATATGGGGAATCTGTCCGCATCTGAGCATGACGGAAACTGGTAAACGTGTCGGCAATTTTAACAACGTGATCTATTACAAGGTCAGCTGCAATAAAGGCTGCTTTAAGGATATGGACTACAGTGATCATCTCAGCGTTTGAGGCTTTTGCCGGATGCAGCATCAGAACTATTCAGGGGGTAAGCAACATGGATGAAAAACAAAATCACACTGTCAACGAAACACAAACCGGTTTAAAAAGCACGCCGCTGAATGAATCGGAGCTGGAAAACGTATCGGGCGGGTTCGAGCTGCCCACGATTATTGATCTTTGCCAGAACAAATTCGTCTACCAAAGATGCGTTGATACGCCGTGGGGCAGCTGCAAAAACTTAAGCAGGGTTCTGGTAAAAAAAGATGAATCCTTATACCAAACAATCAATTACTACAAAGGTACCTGCGCCAAGGGATGCTTTAAAGACTTTCCATACGAGGATTATCTATAGCTTTTTCGCTGCGCACATTATATTAGCGAACGAAACAATAGCCCGGAACTTTTTCTTCGTCGCGCAAGCCTTTGATAAAGGCCGCAGCGGCCGGAAAAAATACCGTCCCTATTGATTCACAATGGAAGGAAGTAAAGTGATGACTGATGAAACAAAAGACGCGATGAATGCAACCGAACCGATGAATGACGCCGAGCTCAATAATGTTTCCGGCGGGTTTGAACTGCCCACCATTATCGATTTCTGCAAAAACCGTTTTCAGCGCGATATTTGTGTGAATGCACCATGGGGCAGCTGTAAAAACTTCAGCAGCGTTTTGGTTAATGACGAGGAAACACGCTATGAATTGAAGTTTTTATACAAAGGAACCTGCGCCAAAGGCTGTTTTAAAGACTTCCCCTATGAGGACAGCAAACTGATATAAAATATGATTTGATATCGATAGGAAATGGCCTGTTACAGTTATTAAAGAGATTCTCTCAGGTTTACATCACTTAAAAAGGAGATTTGATTATGTCTGACAATGAGAACAAAAAAGGAAATAATGCGAACAATGCCGCGCCGCTCAGCGAGAATGAGTTGGGTGATGTAAACGGCGGACTCTGGGGTATCACAATTATGGATACTTGCCCACACGAATTCAGTTTTGATAAATGCTGTTATAATTTCGGAAAATGCCCGAATTTGGTGGTGAAAAAATCGGGCATCAGCTTTAACGAATATTTTCAAAAAGAGATGTACGATTATGTCTTTTCTTGCGCTAAAGGGTATTTTTATAACGAGAGAGCGATGACAAGCGAAAAACTTCCAAGCTATTAATGCATATAAGGCAATCTTTTATCACTGATAAATCGGTCAACCTATCCGCAACAAACCAAGTCGACAAAAAAAGGAGAGCAGCCATGTCTGAAAAAGATGTGAAAAACAACGCAAATGCGCTTAGGATGATGAACTGAACGATGTATCCGGCGGGCTCTGGGGCATCACCATTATCGATTCGTGCCCGCAGAAGTACGATTATAACCACTGCTGCAACAACTTCGGCAACTGCCCGCAGCTTACCGTGATCGGCGTATTCATCGATGTATCCAACGGCAGAAAATGTGCCATATCACCTGCTCGTGCAGCAAAGGGTATTTAACCGGCGTTTCGGATTCTCATAAAATGTAACCAAATTCAATCGGCATCAACAAAGCACAAAAACAAGCAGCAGACAAAAATACGTCGTGTCACTGGCAGCGAGCCATCGTTAGCTTATTAATGAGCGGATAAAACCCACAAAGTTTTGACTTGGGATGCGATCCACTCTATAATAGGGCAAATTGCTTCTCACGGCATCGAGAGATTCATGACAGATGAAAGACTTATTAACACTGATTGACGTCGCCCGGATGCCGGCCAATTTTCATTATCGGAGGATTTATGCTCATTCAAAGAATCATCAGCGGGTCACTCGTTTTTCAGCACATCATTGAAAACATGCATGACGGCGTTATCACAATCGACAAATCCGGTGTCATCACCACGGTCAACCCGGCGGCGTCCGATATTCTGGAGCTGCAAAGGGATCAGATAACAGACAGAAAGCTTTCGGAGGTTTTCTTTGACTACCCGCAAAACGATGATTTCATACAGATCATTCTCGACGCAGTTTATGAT
>JAEZIW010000145.1 GCA_023436525.1 Bacillota bacterium
TTAAGCTCTGCTATCGCGCCCGTAGAATGGAACGGTGCAAAGATCAACATCATTGACACGCCGGGGTATTTTGATTTTATCGGCGACGCTACATCGGGTTATTATCTTGCAGACAGTGCGCTGATTCTGGTGAACGGCCTTTCAGGGCTCACGGTGGGCGCTGAAAAAGCATGGGATTCATGCATAAACGCCGGAATCGCCAAAGCGTTTTTCATCAACCAGATGGATAAAGAAAACGTTGATTTTGAAAAAGCGTTGGAAAGCCTCAAAAATAAATACGGCACACGCATCACACCGATGCAGTTGCCGATCGGGCAGGGCCTGAGTTTTAAAGGTATCGTGGACATTATCGAGATGAAGGGTTATGAATTCGACGGCAAAAAGGTGAAAGCCGTTGATGTGCCTGCTGACTTAAAAGACAGAGCTGCAGAGATCAGAGAAGCGATTATTGAAAACGCGGCTGAAAATGATGAGACGCTGATGGAAAAATTCTTCGGCGGCGAAGAGCTGTCGAAAGAAGATATCATCAAAGGCCTCAAAGTGGGCATCGCGGCGGGCGATGTGGTGCCGGTGTTCATCGGAGCGGCAGCACCGAACTTCGGCATTTCATTGTTGATGGACAGCATCGTGGCGTATATGCCGTCGCCGGATCAAGCCATTAACGTGAAGGGCAAAAATGCCAAGGGCGAAGAAATAACCTACACGGCGGACGCCAAGCAGCCCTTTGCGGCCCAAGTTTACAAAACTGTGGCTGACCCGTTTGTGGGCAAGCTGTCTGTGTTTAAAGTAATGGGCGGTGAGCTTCGCTCCGGGCAGTCCATCAAGAATGCCAACGTCGGCAAATCGGAAAAGTTTGGGCAGATCTACGTGATGCAGGGCAAAAAACAGATTAACGTGGAGAAACTGATGGCGGGCGATATTGGCGCGCTGGCGAAGCTGCAGCATACCGAAACAGGCAACACGCTTTGCGACGAATCGAATTCTGTGGTGTTCCCGGATATCGTATTCCCCGAGCCGTGCATTTCTCTTGCGGTTACCGCCAAGAAACAGGGCGACGAGGAAAAGGTGTTCGCCGGTCTGCACAGACTTGAAGAAGAAGACCCGACATTCAGAATGGTTAAACAAACGGAAACGTCCGATACGCTTGTCAGCGGCCTCGGAGAACTGCACCTTGAGGTCATCTGCAAAAAGCTTTTGAATAAGTTCGGCGTGGAAGCGCAGCTGTCCGATCCGCAGATTCCTTACCGTGAAACCATCAAGAAGAAAGTGAAAGCTCAAGGCCGCCACAAGAAACAATCGGGCGGACATGGTCAGTTCGGTGACGTGGTCATCGAGTTTGAACCGCTCTATGATTCGACAGAGAGCTTTGAATTTGTGGATCAGATTGTGGGCGGCGTGGTGCCGCGCAACTACATTCCGGCCGTTGAAAAGGGCCTCAGAGAAAGCATCGTGCGTGGTGTGCTTGCGGGATTCCCGATGGTTAACATTCGCGCTTCGCTGGTATTCGGTTCTTATCATCCGGTTGACTCATCGGAAATGGCATTTAAGGTTGCGGCGAGTCTTGCCTACAAGAAAGCATGTGCGGAAGCAAACCCGGTGCTGCTTGAACCCATATACAAGCTTGTGGTCAATATCCCCGACGAGTACATGGGCGATATCATCGGCGATATCAACAGACGCCGCGGACGTATACTTGGTATGAACCCGGTCACGGGCGGCAATCAGGAGGTTGTGGCGGAGGTGCCGCTGGTGGAAATATTCAAATACGCGACCGATTTAAGATCGATGACGCAGGCGCGGGGCTCGTTCAAAATGACGTTTGAGCGTTATGATGAGCTGCCGGGCAACCTTGCTGAGAAGGTCATCGCGGCGCATAAGAAAGAAGTCGAAGAAGAATAGTGAAACGCAGTGGGGATACCGAAATGAACGGTATCCCCCTTTTTCATCTTGTGTAAAAGAATTTATATGCCACAACGGTAAAGAAAATGGTATAATAGAAAAAAAGGGTAAGGAGAAAAAGATATGCCTTTTTGCCCAAAATGCATGGCTGAATACCGCGACGGATTTACCGTCTGTGCTGACTGCGGTGTTGATTTATTGGATATGCCGGACAATAATGAACACGCACGAAGCATCAACAAGGCAGGTCAAAAGTTACGTAGCACAGGAACACATTCTGATGAAGTGTTGCTTGCAAACACCAATGATGTTGTCGCATTATCATATTTAATATCGATGCTGAAAGCTGCCGAAATTCCATTCAGAGTTATTGCCCAAGATATCAGTCAATATCTACAGATCATACACGGAAAAAGCTATTTGGGTAGCTGTCTGTATGTTAAAAGCAGCGATTATAGCGAGGCTCAGGAAATTCTAAAATCATTCAAGGCTGATTACATTAGAGAGAAAGAACTTATTTACCGCGAAGATAGTTTCAACAATCCGCTTATCGCGCCGCGTATCTTTATAGGGATATATTTGATTTTTGCGCTTGTCTTTCTCGGGGGTGTCTAGGAATTCTTGATGACTTTGAGCGGACAAGTCACCAATGATATCCGACGAAGATATGAATCTTCAAAGAAAAAGGCGTGAGGGCCAGTGTCTTAACGCAAAGTGAATCAAGGCCTCGTAATGCCGTCCGGCGCTTCAGGCTCAATCATCGCCATAATATTCAATACTGGCTCCTGATTATAGCTCAGCGAAAAAAACCCTGCGTATTAACGCCGGCATCGTTGAAACGCTCAGCAGTGAGCATGAGAAAAGCGCTGAAAGCTAAGTTGTCTGACTGCAAAGAGGTATCTACTTGTTTTTTCATGCGGATAAGCTCATCTTTATATGCCGTATAGAATTCATAATTGGGCTTCGGGCTGTAAGAAAGCCCCTCCAGCTCAAAATAGTTAATGATGCTTTTAACGGTTGTTGGCTTGATAAAGGCTTCCTCTTGCGGATGGTAGTAGACGGGGCAAATGGTAAGCAGCGTCCATTTTGCGAGGCCATATGATGCGAGTAACTCCACCATCAGCTTGAAGCCGATTTCCTGATTCCCGTGCAGAAATTCTTTGAGCCCTTGCGAGAGGTGTACCTTTTCGCTGCTGCTCATTGTTTTGACAAGATCACGGAACTTCGGTTTTTCAAAAACGGAAATAACAGATGATTGACTGATGATTTTGGCGATGGACGCGACAATGCCGTTTGGGTCATCAAACATTTCGGGCGAAAAGCTATCCCATGCCATACGGTTCATTTTGTCAGCCCGGTGTTTCTTTGCGATTTCCATCATATGAGGATTTGAAAATCCGCCGGGATATTGCGCAAGAAAACGTCGCTCTGCATCTTTCAGCTTGTCAGTGTTCATCGGTTTTTTCTCCTGTATTGAAACATTTGCTGATATAGATTCCATCATTTAAGATCATAACGGTAAATACGTCGTGAAGATCAAGGGCTGTTTGCAATCAATTCATCATTCAATTTAAAAGGCACGGCGTATGAATCAGCGTCAGCCCAGCCGCATAATCGTTGTATCGACACCTGCCGGGTTTTTACCGCCGTCTTTGTCGTCTTTAAAGCCAAAATGCAAATACAGCTTTCGGGCAGCCAAGCCCGCGTCCACATGGGCAGCAAAAGTCTGCACATATATCGGCTTGTCTGTATCCAGGTGCTGTATGGCGGCCTCTACCAGATCATAGCCATAGCCTTTTTTTCGGTATTTGTTTTTTACCGCCAGCCACAATATTTCGTTCGTCTCTTTGCTAAAGGCGATGATACCGGCAACATCGTCATCTGCCTGGGTGACACAGAGCGCAGATGAATCGGCAATGCAGGCCTTTATTCCCGCTTCAAAATCGGCAACGCCGACCATATCGCCGAACAATGGTTCCACTTCTTTGGCCATCTCCAGCCATTGATCAAAATCCTCAACAGTGACATATCGAAGCATAAATTCACATCCCTTTTTTCGGTTTAATGACAGATTATTGATTATAATTGAGTCTCCATACTATGTCAAATTAAATGACTCAGTTAATACCTGATGTAAAGCTTTTCTCAACCGATAAAACAGAGCAGCTGTTTTGCGCGTACGCCTTTCTCATATTTTGATCAAATGATAACACTGTCCGCTTTTTTACCTACAGACTTTTGTAATATAGACGAATAAATGTTCTCACCTTCTTTACAAGAACATATGTTCTTGTGTAAAATAGACGTGAGGAGTGTGACGGCTTTTGGATCTTTTTCAAAAACTCGAGATATTAACCGATGCGGCGAAATACGACGTGGCCTGCACATCGAGCGGCGTGAACAAAAAATCGACTCCCGGCGGCATTGGAAACGCGGCGGCCTGCGGCATATGCCACAGCTTTTCGGGCGACGGGCGGTGCATCTCTCTGCTCAAGGTGCTAATGAGCAACGCGTGTGTGTACGATTGCGCCTATTGCGTGAACCGCCGCACGCACGACACGCCGCGCGCCACGTTTGAACCGCGTGAGCTGGCCGATTTAACCATCGCGTTTTACCGCCGCAACTATATTGAAGGGCTGTTTTTAAGCTCCGGCGTGGTGAAAAGCCCAGATCATACCACCGAACGCATGATACAAACGCTGCGTATATTGCGTGAGGAATTTAAGTTCAACGGGTATATCCACGTGAAGGCGATTCCCGGTGCGGATAAGGCGCTGATTGAGCGATTGGGGCTGCTGGCTGACCGCATGAGCGTCAACATTGAGCTGCCGTCGCAAGCGAGCCTGCAGCTGCTCGCGCCCGATAAAACAAAGCAGGCGATACTAAAGCCCATGGGCTTCATACGTGAGCGCATTGAGCAAAGCAAGGGTGAACGCGCGCTGGTTAAAAGCACGCCGCGCTTTGTGCCCGCCGGGCAGAGCACGCAGATGATTGTGGGCGCGACGGGTGAGACCGATTTGAAGATACTGAATCTGACGGAGGGTTTGTACCGGAACTATAAGCTCAAGCGCGTGTTTTTCTCGGCCTATATACCGACGGTGGAAAACACGCTGCTGCCGTCAATGGATACCAAGCCGCCGCTGCTGCGTGAGCACCGGTTGTATCAAGCCGACTGGCTACTCAGGTTTTACGGCTTTTCCGCTTCGGAGCTGCTGGACGAGCAAAACCCGCAGTTCAACCCGTATGTGGACCCCAAGTGCAATTGGGCGCTGCATCATCCGGATCAGTTTCCCGTGGAGGTGAACCGCGCGCCTTATGAAACGCTGCTGCGCGTGCCGGGCATTGGGGTGAGAAGCGCGCAGCGCATTGTTGTGGCAAGGCGCACGGGCAGCCTTGATTTCGCGGGGCTGAAAAAGCTCGGCGTGGTGCTTAAGCGTGCGCAGTATTTTTTAACCTGTTCGGGCAAGCGCCCGAGTGGGCTGGACATGGTGCAGGACGTGATGCTGATCTCGCTGCTTTCGGAGCAGGCGCGCGGGCGCATGGCGCAAGCGCTGGGTAACGAAACGTGCAGGCCGCGCCAGCTATCGCTGTTTGAACACCCCGTATTCGCGCAGGAGGAGCTGCAAAAATGCCTGACAGGAGAGCTGTAAAGAAAAACAGTGAGCCAAAAGCCGCGCTGACGGTATACTGCTACGACGGCAGCTTCGACGGGCTGCTGTGCTGCGTGTTTGAGAGCTACGAGAGCGGAGAGGTGCCCTCTGATGTGCTGCCCGAGGGGGCGGATTTGCCGTTGCTGCTGCCCGTGAAGGCCATTGAGACGGATGCGGCCAAGGCCGAGCGGGTGCAACTGTCTATACCCAAAAAGATGGGGCATTTGGCGCTGGATTTTGTGCGCAAAGCGTTTTTAACTTGCCACCCGAAAAAGGAGCTGCTGATACTTAAGTTTCTGAGGCTCGGGTATCAATATGGCGCGACGGTGATGGACAGGCTGACGGATGAAACGGTGCACACGCTGACGACGGCTGTACGGCATGCAACGCATGAGGCGCATCTGTTTCAGGGGTTTATTCGGTTCTCGGAGGTCAATGGGGCGCTGGTGGCCGAGATTGAGCCGAAGAACATTGTGCTGCCGCTGATCGCGCCGCATTTTTGTGATCGGTATCCGGGGGAGAGGTTTTTGATTTATGACAGAACGCACGGCATGGCGCTGATGTATCAGGAGGGAGAAGCGCGTATTTGCGATGTGGAGGCTTTTGAGCAGCCGCAGCCGGGTGAAGAGGAGAAGAAGTTTCGCGCATTGTGGCGGCTATTTTACGATACGATTGAGATTAAGGAGCGGCATAATCCGCGGTGCAGGATGAGCCACATGCCGAAGCGGTTTTGGAGCTGTATGACGGAGTTTGCGCGGGGGATGGAGAATGAAGGAATGGGCGAGCGCAAATCGACAGATGTTAAGCCGCTGACAAGCCGCAGCAGTGATGTAGGCTTAATAAGCCGTTAAGTCAGTAATGATTCGTTTCGAAAAATTGAGAATGACCCGACGTACGCTGGTTAATAGCATTCTATTGGACATAGGCAACCATATAAACCAACAATTCGACAAAATATTGCTTTAGTTCAGATATAAGTTATAATGTATACAAATATCCCAACCGAAGGAGCTTTTTATGGCGGGATTCTCTATAATATTATTTGCTTGGTATGTTCTTTATATCATTCAAGCGTTTTTGGGATTTGGAACCGCTTACAGATATACAAAGGCCAATGGTGATAATGGTGTTTCATTATATGGATGGCTGCTGTTATTTATGTTAGCCGGAGCAGTGCCGGGTTTGGGCATTTATCTGTGGCGCAGATCTAAAGAACTTGACGAGAAGATTTGAAGATACTACATGTCCACGATCAAAGTCGTAAATATCCTATGTAATCGAACAATCCGGCTTCTTCTTCAGCACGCCCACAACCCGATAGACCGGTACCCGTGGGGCGAATTTTCGTCTGACTCCATGTATTAACTTTCGTATAGGGCGGCTATATCATGTATTCTGCGCTTCATTTCTGTGCGGATATGTAACGGCTCTAAACACTCGCATTGATCCCCAAAACTGAAAAGAATATTGTAGTGGTAATCGTTCTCTATGAAAGGAAGACTGACAATGTAATGCTCATCACCGTCCGGCGAAAAGTGTTCATCGGTGCAATAATCAAGGGCCCTGTCTAAGATGGATTTATGAATACGAATTTTGATTTTTGTTTGCATCGTTGCCAAAACATCAGCAAAATCTAACTGCGGTTTTTGATAGTCTCGTGGCGTAAAAGATTCCTTTAGTATTTGCAGGTTTGATGTGCGGGATAGTTTAAAAAGCCTAAAATCATTTCTATTATAGCAATACCCTTGTAAGTACCAATGACTGCTTTTCAATACAAGCTGATACGGCTCGGCTGTTCGTGCGGTTTTATTTCCGTAGCGGTCTGCATAGTCAAACGATAATAGCTTGCTTTCCTGTAAAGCTGTTTTGATAATTTCTAAATAGGGTTGTATGTTCCTGTTGCCCATCCACGGGCTTAAATCGATATATATTTGATTTGCTGCTAATTCAATGTCCTTCGCTCGGTCGGCGGGGATAAAGCTCTTGACTTTCGCAAGGGCGTTTACCAGTTCATCACCTCGTATCATGTCCGAAAGACCGGAGAGCCCCATCAAGATAGCGGAAAGGTCGCCAGTCGAAAAAACTTTTTTGTCGATCTTGTATTCCTGCATAATTTCAAAGCCGCCGCCCACTCCTGATATGGAGCGAACAGGAATGCCCGCCATGTTGATCGTGTCTATGTCGCGATAGATCGTGCGGGGTGAAACTTCAAACATATCAGCTAACTCCTGGGCGCCTATACGCTGTTTATCAAGGAGTATCATAATCATGCTAACAAGCCTGTCAACTTTCATCTGATAGCCGCCTTCAAAAAAATTCTTGTTATCACTATAGATTGTTGCCATACTGTTGTCAACAATGACGAGGTATAATAAAAACAATAAATCAATCGACCTATCAGGAGGGAACACTATGCAGAATAAAGCCTTAGTCATCATCGATATTCAAAATGACATTACAAAGAATTACAAAGGTATTATTGACAATATCAATAAAGCTATTGATTGGGCCGTCAATAATCATATTCATGTGGTTTATATTAGGCATGAAAATTTATCAGACGGCACGAGGACTTTTAAGC
>JAEZIW010000152.1 GCA_023436525.1 Bacillota bacterium
GCTGTATTCTGATACCATATCTGATGCCAGCCCTTCGCCGCCCCCACGGTCACAATCTCAACGCTGTCGCCCTTTTTGTAAGCGCCGAGCTTTGCCGACGACGTATCCGGCCCGCTGCGAACATTAAGCTCGCTTGCCGACACCGTTCCCGTCTGCGCAATCGCAGGCTTTGTCGGTAGCGGCGGCTCCGTTGGTACCGGCGGCTCTGTCGGTACGGACGGTTCTGTCGGTACCGGCGGCTCTGTCGGCGCGGGCGGTGCCGCGTCTATCTGCACATATTGCGTGGAAATAAAAGCGACTATGCCCGAAAAATCAATCTGATGCCAGCCTGCCGCGGCATTTTGCTGAGTCACGGTGATGCGCGACCCGGCAAGCGCTTTGCCTATGGCCGGATACTGGGTGCTTGGCGTGCTGCGCACATTCACAAAATTGGTGCAGTTCACCACTGTGGCATTGGCGGTATCGAGCCCTGACGGCGCGCCCAGCGCGGGCGGCTGAATATTCAGTGTCTCCAGATACGTATTCGGATAATAGAAGGTCAGTATCTGTTGATAGGTTTGCCCCGCCTTCGCGCGCGTTTGCGCACCGCGCTGGCTCATGCCCACGCCGTGTCCGTAGCGCCGCTGATAGATATTCCAGCTCGTTCCCGTTTCCTCCACCACAAAAAGCCGAAGGCTCATGTTCGAAAATGCCTGATACAGCCCGCCCGATTGGTCAAACTGATGCATATCGATCGTGAACGTCACGGTTACGGGCGCTTGAACCAGCCCCTGCCCCGTTGCGGCTTCCTCTTCGGGTGTCGCGCGGCGGTTGGCCAGAACCGTCATCGTTACATCGGCCTTTTGAAAAGCGATGCAGTTGGTCGCGCCTGCCGCATCGGGCAGCCCATGGTTGCCTTCATACGTGTGCGGCAGTATCCGGCTGATGCCCGTTATCGCAATATCGCTCGTCACCCCCGCGATAAAGCCCTGCGCCGCCACCGCGCCGAGAGCCGATACCTTTAAATAACGTTCTGCGTTCGCGCCGTATACGGAGGAACCGGCTATCATCTTGCCCGAATCCATGTATTGATACGCAACGGCAGAACCGGCTTTGGGGAATATAAGCACCTCCTGCTCGCTCCACGTGTTCTGCACATCAAATGGGTCGGCCTGAACCACATGATAAGGCAGCAGCGGGGCGCTTGCAGACCAAACGTGCTGAGGAATATCCACCATGCCGCCGTTGGATGCCGCATAATACGTCTGTACCAACTGATCACCACATTTCAGCACCTGCTTCGCCGTTTCATCCACCGCCCTGATTGCGTTGGTGTGTGCGGGGTTGTATCCTTTATAAGCCTGATTGGTCGGCGTGTCCACCATGTCATATGTACCGCCGCCCATATAGCGAACCGCATACGTTCTGGCTGAGACCGCCTGCGTTTTGAGTGCCTCCAGCGGCCATGTGTTGCTCATTTCGTGCGGCACCACGCCGTAAAGATAGTATTCAAGATAGATATGGTTAATCAACAGAATCGTGCCGCCGCTTAACCGAAACTCAATGTCGCCCCGATAGTTGTTTGTATTGTATGTTGTGGTTTTTATTGTGGCATAGTTATACGTTCCCGAATTCGGCTGCTTTTCGATGATCTTAATCGTGCTGCCGCTGCACACACGCGCACTGCCAAGGTAAAGGTTCAGCGTGCCGCCCTCCGCCTTCACCGTGTATGAACCGGAGCTTAAGCTTTTGCTTGCGTCACCCTCAATGCCGTAGTTTCCGCTCAGCGAGAAGCCGAAGGTCTTCGGGGAGCCGATTGACAGCTTGATGCGCACAACCGAATAATCCGCAGCACGCGCCGTTTCGAAATGCGCCGCCAGCACGCCCACGGTGAGTATGGCCACCATTAACAGTATCAGAATCCGTCTCAAAGTCTTTTGTATCGTTTTCAAACAGTAAGTCACCTCACATCATAATTACCCGCAAAGATGAAACAACAAACAAAAACCTTTGTATTATCACTGGCTCTACGAAAATCTCACACAAAACGTTTTTCTTGCGGCAATATATAGATTCTTAATATATTGATTTATACAAAATGAAAAGAAGAGCCTTGGCAAAGGCCCTCATGTTTTATAACTCAGTTTCTTGTGCTATGCAAGTTACTATTTCGGTCAATGGAAAAGAATCTTTTAGCCGGTAACTGAAAGACAAACACGACAAAAGCCGTCCTCAGAATCATCATATGTTTTTACACAACAATAAACGAAAAGCCACAGGTAGCGGTCATTCTGAACGAGTGTAACGACGTGACTACGAAGTGGAATAGAATCTGTCGCAACAGATCCTTCGTCGCTTCGCTTCTCAGGATGACGAAAATAGTGACTTTATATAGCAATGACGAGAGTCGTCACGATTATGCAAACACAAATGGCAGCAGAAATGCTGTCTTTTTTGATGTCAGCCGGTATTGCCATTCCGACCGAGTGTTAGTGAATGGGCTGTGAAGCGGACTGGGATCCCATATTTAAAGCGCTATCACATGGGATTTTTCGACTCGCTAACGCTCGCTCAAAATGACAATTGTTACTTTGTCAGCAGTCTGAAAAGCCTTGGGAAAGGCTCTTGCATATCATTATAAAAATTGAAAAGGATCGAAGGCATAGTTGACATGGGCCCTTTGAAGCGCTCAGTATGACAAGAAGTTTGCCCTTATCCCCTGATCAGCTGCGTTACCATGACAGTCATGTCGTCACGCGGGGGCTGCCCCGCCAGCGCCTTATCAATAATCGCATCGGCAGCGGTTTGCGCATCGGTTATGTCGATATCCGAAAACCATTGCAGCGCATCGCCGCGAATCTCATCGGCCACACCGTCGCTCACCATCACAATCATATCTCCGGGTTTGAGCATATGCGCCGTACTCACAGGCTTCACTTCATCAACAATGCCCATCGGCAGTGCCCCCGGCGAGATCTCCATGATTCCCTCACCGCTCAGTATATATGAGCTTTCCGCCCCGATCTTTGTGAAACGCGCACCGCCCGTCTTCAAATCCAGCACGCAAAGATCCACGGTGGTGAACACCTCCTCATTGCCTTTGAGCTGCAGCAGCCGGTTAATGGTATCAAATATCACCGCTTCGTCGAAGCCCGCTTTGAAGAAGTTTTCCACCAGCGATACCGCCGCCGTGCTTTCTCTGTATGCCGCTTCACCGCTGCCCATACCGTCGCACAGCATCAGCAAATACCGCCCGTCCTTCAGCGGTACAGCCACCTGGCTGTCGCCCGAAACCTCGTCCTTCGTGAGCTTGGCGATACCCGTCTGCATCTGAAAGCGCTTGGCCTGCTCAAACCTGACCAGGCTGTATGACCCCGCACCGCACGGCTTTACGGATGTTTTTTGCATGTGCACGCCGCACGCCCCGCTCACCACGCTTTCGAGGTTCACATCGTTATCGCCGCCCTTTATTTTTACGCCGACAGCCACGCTGCCCCCGAAGCTCTCCGCGCAAACCTCTTTGACGCGGCAGTTAACAGCATCGAGCGCGGCAGCCACCTTTTCCTCCACATGCTCCAAAAAATGAAAACCTGTTTCCACCTCGCGGCCGATATCGGCGACCACCTGAGCCACGCCTTTAAGCTGTTTACCCGTAATATAACGCGACTGGTCAATCTTCTTTTGCCATTTGAGGCTCAACAAATAGGAAGCGAACATGCTCTGTGCCGTTGTGAGTATGCCCTTCACATTGTAGCATTTCTTTGCAAACGCGGCGTCAATGTGCGTTTCATCAAGATAGCCGTTCTTCTCGAACGCCAAAAACAGCCGGTTAAACACCCCGTAGGTGCTTAAAAACTCCTTGTCCCAGCAGCTCTTTCTAAACACGCAGTCTTTACAGGTGCTTTCCGCCACGATAGACAGCACGCCTGATATCTGAACGCTGCCGTGTATTTTCGCTTCTGCTTCTCGTGCGAACATATCACCCGTCTGCAAAAACACCTCCGACACTTCCTGCAAGCGCCCCACGGTTAGCTCCTTAAAGCGGCGCGTGTGCATACGGTACTCAAACTCACGCCGTGTTTTAATATCGATATAGCGCCCCGCCCATATCAGCAGCTTTTTGGGCAGCAGCGTAAAAATCAACACAGCCAGCCCCGTTTCAATAAGCACGAGCGGCCAAACATCCTGATTGAAAAACGCGATAAGAAAGAGCAGTACGGTGAGCAAATACGAAAACGCAACACCCGGTTTTTTCAGTTTGCGCAGTGTACCGCCCATCATGCCCCCAATGCCCAGCATGCCGATCATGGTGACCTCAGCACTGATGCCGAAGCAAAGCGCCATACCGAGCGCCAGCCCCACGCCCGCGCCAAACGACGCACCGCCCGTATACGCCATACAAAGCACCAGTATTTGAGCCACAATGCTTGCGATGTATACGCCTTTCACATTGAGCGGGCCAAACATGCAGATGAAAACCAGCGCACCGATCGCGAAGCAGATCGTTTCCTCCACGGTTAATAGCGTGCGCTTCACGCGGGTAAAAATCATGTGAATCAGTATGCCGAATACATAAATCATCAGCAGGGTTATCATGCATTCGAGCACCGCTTTCATATACATCTGAAGCTCTGCCGTTTTAAATATGGCAGCGGCAATGGCATACGCACCGGCCGTGGTCAGCATAGCCACCCATCGGCGCATATAGGCTTGTCCCACCAGCAGCATGGCGGCGCAAATGCCGAGCACCACCGAAATGATATAAAGCGAATCGCCCGGAATCAGCAGCGCACCAAGTATAACGCCCGACGCGCAGAACAACGCCTGCTCCCGTCGCGTTAGAAAGCACGCCGCCAGCAGTGCGGGCCCAAACGGCGATAGTCCGCCGATCAACCGTATCCGCCCCATAATGAAGCCGCATATCAGCAGTGACGCAGCGATGAGAACTCTTTTTAACAGTGTGTCGTGTCGGTTCAAAAACTTGGCGCTTTGAGGCTCGCTCACCGGTGTGTCAGTTGGCAATATGATCACTCCTTTGGTATGGTCGTATCACCCATTATATGCAGGCCCCTTGGGAAACATTGTCGGTCTGCGCGCACCGTTTGCGGATAATTTGGCGATTTACAAAAATAATTCTGCCGCAGCACGTATATATTTCGCACTTTTTGTGTATAATATATAATTTGCATTCTGTTCATTATTAATTTAACCTCATCGATACATTCATTATTGGCTTTATATGCGTTTACTGATATAATGTTAAATAAATATCAATGGATATACATAGTTTCTAATTCTATCAGGAGGTTTAGTTTATGCAGTATTCCAGCGAAGTGGAAGAAATGGTATACGTGGCCAAAGGGCCAAAGCATGGCCCGGCGCCTATTCCCGAAGAAGGCCTTTGGGTTAAAGCGAAGCAGATCACGGATATCTCGGGTTTAACCCATGGTGTGGGCTGGTGTGCACCGCAGCAGGGCGCGTGCAAGCTGACGCTGAATGTCAAAGAAGGCATTATCGAAGAAGCTCTTGTCGAAACAATCGGCTGCAGCGGCATGACGCACAGCGCGGCAATGGCGGCGGAAATTCTGTCCGGCAAAACAATCCTTGAAGCACTCAATACCGACCTTGTTTGCGACGCGATCAACACCGCCATGCGCGAGCTGTTCTTGCAAATCGCATATGGCCGCACACAAACGGCGTTTTCCGAATGCGGTCTGCCGATTGGCGCTGGCCTAGAGGATCTTGGCAAAGGCCTGCGTTCTCAGGTGGGTACAATGTACGGCACAAAGGAAAAAGGCGTGCGTTACCTCGAAATGGCTGAAGGTTATGTGACGCAGCTCGCCATCGACGCAAACGATGAAGTGGTCGGCTACAAATTTGTAAGCGTCGGTAAAATGATGGAAGCCATCCGCAAGGGCGTTGATCCGGCGGAAGCGCTTGCTAAAAACACAGGAACCTACGGGCAGTTCGACGGCGCGGCGAAATACATCGACCCGCGCGCCAAATAGGGAGGGTGCGACTTATGGTGAATTTTGAAGGTTACAACAGACGTATTGCGGGCATTGAAAAATGCATGAAGGAATACGGCTT
>JAEZIW010000194.1 GCA_023436525.1 Bacillota bacterium
CGCGGCAGCAGGCTCCGGGGGCTTTTCCGCCGCCACTGTTTTCGTCCGTTTCTTGCGCGGCGGCGCGGGCAGCGCGTCCGGCGAGCACCGCCCGATTTTTACCACGGCGCCATCGCCAAGACACCGCCGAAGGTACCCCTCGATATAATCCTTAACACCCATCGATGAAAACAGCTCGGGTGCAAGCTCGTCCGCGAAATCCACATGCAGCGTTTTATCCTTGAGCGAAACAAGGCCGCGCTGAAGAAACGGCGCAAACGCCGATCGATAGGCAAGGCACAGCTCTCTAATATGCGCTTCAAACTGTGCCGTATTGGTTTCGTTTATATCCCTGTATTGAAAAAAGACCTCGGCGTTTTGGTCAACGTTTTCTTTGACGTAATTCTCTATGGACAGGCAGGCATCGGCCGGCAGCAGATTGCAGCAAAAATGCAGCAGCAGGCGCGAGTTTTTCACATCGTGCTGCGCCTTATCAAACTGCAGATCGTAGCTGTCATCCACGCTCACGTTTCTTTTCAGCGCGGCAAAAAAATCAGGCTGTTTCAACCGTATCCCCCTTACTGGCTATCTTTAAAAATGTGAATCGAGATAATGAGTAAAAGCGTGCAAAATGTCTGCTTCGGCAAATGTGCCGATAAGCTCCCCCTTGGCGAACAGCGCCGCTTTTTTGTCGCCGCCCGCTATGCCGATGTCCGCATGCTTCGCTTCGCCGGGGCCGTTCACAATGCAGCCCATCACAGCGGCGGTTACCGGCCTCGGCCCGGATTTTAAAATATCGTCTACACTCTTTGCCAGCGCCGCCACATCAATTTTGGTACGCGCACAGGTGGGGCAGCTGATCACCTCGGAATAAAATGTGCGCAGCCCTGAGCTTTGCAGTATGCGTCTTGCGGCCTCAATCTCGCTGACCGGGTCGCCCGTTATTGAGACGCGCACCGTATCGCCGATGCCATCGAGCAGCAGCGCCCCAAGGCCCACGGCCGATTTAACGATCGCGCTGTCGTATGTGCCCGCCTCGGTGATGCCGATGTGCAATGGCGCATCGCTGACGGCACAGAACGCACGATTCGCCGCGACACACGTGGGCACCGATGATGCTTTTATGGACACCACAACATTCTCAAAGCCCATGTCGTAAACGCGGTTCACCCAATCGGCTGCGCTTTGCGCCAGCGCCTCCGGTGTCGGCCCGCCGAACCTATCGGCCAAACGCTTTTCCAGAGACCCCGCATTCACGCCGATGCGAATGGCCGCACCGGTTTCCTTCGCCTTGTTAACCACCGTTTCCAGCGCGTTTTCGCCGCGCAGGTTGCCGGGGTTAATGCGCACCTTGTCGGCGCCGTTTTCCAGCGCAAGCACGGCCAGCCGTGCATCAAAATGCACGTCCGCAATCAGCGGCACGTGCATGTGCTTTTTAATATCACGGAACGCGGGTGCGCAGCTCTCGGCGTAAAACGCGCAGCGCACGGCTTCGCAGCCTGCCGCCTCCAGACGCTCTATCTGCGCGATTGTCGCCGCCGCATCCGCCGTATCCGTGTTGGTCATCGATTGTATCAGCACGTCCGCGCCGCCGCCGATGCGAACGCCGCCGAACGTGACTGCTTTTGTCTGTTGTTTCATCGTAATCAGCCGAATAGCTTGGTGATGTCTTGGTAGGTTATCAATATGAAAACCACAATGAGCAGCGCAAACCCCACGAAGTGAATCATGCCCTCCACGTTACGCGGCACCGGCTTTCTGAATATCTTCTCAATGGCGATGAAAACGAGCCGTCCGCCGTCGAGAGCGGGCAGCGGCAGTAAATTGCAGATGCCAAGACTGATACTGATGGCCACACCGAGACGCAGCACGTTCTCAATGCTGCTTCTGATGGCATCCCCGAGAATGGCGGCCATTTGAACAACGCCCATCGCATTTTCAGTGCCTTTACCCGCAAAAAGCCCGAGTATAGCGAGTATCGTTCCCTTCACCACAAGGAACATCCACTTAAACGCGAGGCCGAGCGCCTCAAAGAAACCGAAGGTGACGCGCTGCTGCCCCACAGAAATGCCTGTTTTAAAACCATTTACAGGGTGCTCGGTATCACCGTTTAAAATGTAATTCTCATATTTTTGGTACGGCACCTGCAGGCTGATCACCTGCTCGCCGCGCCGCACCGTGATATCCATCGTCTTATTGTCTGACGCAGCAATGGCCGAATCCAGCTCCAAAGCGAAATCCATCTTCACACCGTTCATTTCGAGTATGACGTCGCCCGCCTGCAGGCCTGCCGCCTGCGCAGGGCTGTCTGCCCATACATCGGAGATGATGGGAACCGCATCGCCAAAAACGCCCAACGTGACAATGACAAGAATTAAAGCGAATAAAATATTAAAAAGCGGCCCGGCAACAATCGAAAGCGCACGCCGTCCGGCAGGCTGGTTATTAAACGCGAGCTTTTCGTTGAGCTCCTCATCCTCACCGTAAAACTTCGTGTATCCGCCAAGAAAAATCCAGCGGATGGAATATAAAATGTCGTTTTTAACCCACTGCTTGATTTTGGGGCCAAAACCGACCGAAAACTCAACCACCTTAATTTTGCATGCACGGCCGACCCAGAAATGGCCCAGCTCATGCACCATGATGATAATGCCGATAACGAGCATTGCGCAGACAATACTCAATACTGTCACCAATATGTTCAAGCCTCGTTCTCCCTTTTTTTATCATTATATCATGTCTGCTGTCCCAAAATACGTAACATTCTATGAAATGTTGCGATAAACAAATTCTTTGACTTCTCTGTCGGTCGTGTATATCTCAATCAGCGTGTTTGCCTTCAAGTGCGAGAACTTGTTCATAGCAAACGCCACGCGTTTTTCAATCTCACCAAAAGTGATCTTTTTTTCTAAGAAAAGCTCCACTGCCGCTTCGTTGGCCGCGTTCATAATGACGGGCAGTGCGCCGCCCTCGCGAATCGCGTCCTGCGCGTGCCGAAGGCACGGGAACTTATCCGTATCCGGCACATCAAACGTCAGCGTTTTCAGCTTGGTGAAATCAAGATGCCCCACCACGCTATTTAGGCGCTCCGGATGACCAAAAGCATACTGAATCGGCTGACGCATGTCCGTCGGTCCGAGCTGCGCAATCACGGCGCCGTCGTTGTATTCAATCATCGAGTGAATAATGCTTTGACGATGCACCACCACCTCGATCTTCTCGGGGTTCACATCGAAAAGCCAGCGTGCTTCAATGATTTCCAGACCCTTGTTCATGTATGTCGCGCAGTCCACAGTGATTTTCTTGCCCATGCGCCAGTTGGGGTGCCGCAGTGCCTGATCCACCGTTGCACTGCGAATGGCTTCTTTGTCCCAATCGAAAAACGGGCCGCCGGAAGCCGTGAGTATGATGCGGCGAAGGCCTGTGGTATCCACGCCCTTGAGGCATTGGTAAATCGCGCACAGCTCACTGTCTACCGGGAACAGCTCAGATTGGCTCGTTTTTTGCTTCTGCTTCACAATATGGCCACCGCACACCAGCGATTCCTTGTTCGCGAGTGCCACGTTAATGCCGCGGTCGAGGCATTCAATCAGCGGCGGAAGCCCCGCTATGCCCACCACAGCAATCAGCACGATATCCGGGCTGCCCGCCGTACAAGACTCTACAAGCCCCTGTATGCCATACCCCACCTTGATACCCTTGGGCACCTTTTTCTCAAACTCCGCGTCGCCGTTGCACCCCGTCAGCCCGATATAGCACGCACCGAACTTCTTGGCTGTTTCTATCAGCGCATCAGAGCTGTGGTGCGCCGTGACGGCGGTTACCTGAAACCGGTCGGGAAACTGCTCTATGATGTCGAGCGCCTGCCGCCCGATTGAGCCGGTCGCGCCGAGTATTGCTATCTTTTTCATTGATAATTCCTTTTTTATGCCACTAATATAAAATAAAATGCGAAAACGGCCGGGCTGATAAACAACACACTATCAAGCCTGTCCATTGCACCGCCGTGCTCACCCATAATATGCCCATAATCCTTTATGCCGAGTCTTCTTTTCACGAGCGAAGCCGCAAGATCACCGATTTGCGTCATGGCTGACAAAATCAGCCCGAGCAGCCCGTACCAAAGCGGATTCATGTAAACATCAAAGCTCTGCTGCAACAGCACACCGAGCAGCACCACAGTGCAGGTACCGAATCCGAGGCCGCCAACAGCTCCTTCCACCGTCTTTTTAGGGCTGATCTTGGGAACCAGCTTTCGCTTGCCGAATAGCCTGCCGCAAAAGTAAGCGAATGTGTCTGTCATCACGGCGGCTCCAAACGCAATAATCACGAGAAACCGTGAGATGTTCGGCGGCTCAATGCAATAAAGCCCCATTAAAAACGCGAAAAAAAGCCCCGGGTACAGCATGGGCAGCACCGTAATCAGCCCATCCATTGCGTCGCGCCCCGAAAACACCAAATACGTAAACACGGCCATAATGCCAAAGGCCGTCAGTATGGCGACGCCCGCGATACCGCCGATGAACAGATACGCCGGGTAAAGCAGCAGCGCGTATCCGTATCCCAGCACTTTCATCGGGCGCCCTACCGAGCTGACTGCGCCCATCATTTCATGCATACAGAGCACAGCCACAGCCGCAACGATCAACTGCGCATACAATCCATAAAAGTACACCGTCGAAAACAGCAGTGCCAGCGCCGGTATCGCGTACAGTATACGTTTACCCAATCACTTTCCTCCAATTCCGCCGAAACGGCGGTCTCGCTTTGCAAAACAGTTGAGTGCCTTTAAATACTCCAGCTCATCAAAATCCGGCCAGAGCGTGTCGGTAAAATAAAACTCCGCGTAAGCAAGCTGATACAGCAAAAAATTGCTGATGCGCATCTCGCCGCTGGTACGGATAAACAGATCCGGGTCCGGCTGACCCGCTGAACATAAGTAATCGGATATGCGATCTTCCGTGACATCGTCAGCACAAACACCATCGCTGACCATGCGCTTCACGGCATCTGTAATGTCTGCCCGCCCGCCGTAATTTATCGCCATATTCAGCGTCAGCCCCGTGTTGCCCTTTGTTTTCTCTACGGCGCGGTCAATCTCCGCTTTCACGTCTTTGGGCAGGCGCGTTAAATCGCCGAACGTTCTGATCCGCACGTTTTCGCTGTGCAGCTCGTCAAGCTCCTTAGCAAGGTATTCGAGCAGCAGCTTCATCAACGTACCCACCTCATCGTCCGAGCGCTTCCAATTTTCCGTGGAAAACGCAAAAAGCGTCAGATATCTGACTCCGATATCTGAACTCATGCGAACGATGGTACGCACCCGCTCCACGCCGGCTCTGTGCCCGGCACTGCGGGGCAGCAGCCTCTTCTGAGCCCAGCGCCCGTTGCCGTCCATAATCACAGCAACATGCAGGGGCAGCCGCTCGGTATCCACACGGCTGTAAACATCCGTGTTCCTGCGGCGAAAAAGTATATCCGCGATGACGCCCAATTTATTGCACCTGTGTTTTAAAATGTGACACCGTGATTTCAACGGCATGGCCGCCCAAATCGCGCTGTCTGATCACACGCGTCGAATCCGCATTCTCAATGCCGCGCCTCGACACATACTCAACACGGCCGACCGTAAACCCTTGGTCTTCAAGGTGTTTTGTCGCTTGCGTCTCGTCCCAGCCGATCACGCCGGGCATCATACTTCCATG
Organism: Bacillota bacterium; assembly: GCA_023436525.1. Lineage (GTDB taxonomy): Bacteria > Bacillota > Clostridia > Christensenellales > SZUA-584 > SZUA-584. The sequence continues at coordinate 5,682 of JAEZIW010000194.1, forward strand.
ATTTCTTTCTCTTTTTCTTTAACCAGCTCGTCGATGGTTTTGGTATTGTCATTCGTTATTTTCTGTACTTCGTCTTCGAGAATGTTAAAATCGTCCTCGGTGATTTCGCTGGCCTTCTTGGCTTTTTTGAAAGCCTCATTGGCATCTCTGCGAATCGAGCGGATCGCCACCTTGGCGTCTTCACCCTTTTTGTGAATCGATTTTGCGAGCTCTTTGCGGCGTTCTTCCGTCAGCTCCGGCACAATAAGACGAATCACCTTACCGTCGTTGGCGGGATTAATGCCAAGCTCCGATTTCATAATCGCCTTTTCCACCTGAGGAATGAGCTTCGGATCCCAAAGCGATATCACGAGCATCCTCGGTTCGGGTGCCGAAATATTGCCGATCTGACTCAGCGGCGTCGGTGTTCCGTAATAATCGACCATTATGCCATCCAGAAGCTGCGGGTTGGCCCTGCCGGCGCGAATATGTGTCAGGTCTCTCTTGAAAACCGATATTGTTTTTTCCATTTTGACCATCGCATTTTCCAATGCTTCATGTTTGATTTGCATCTTTCTAACCTCCCGAATTTATTTTTTTATGGCTTTGAATTAATGCGTGTCCCGATGGCCTCGCCAAGCACCACACGTTTAATGCCGTCCGGCGCTTCGAGGCCGAAGCAAACGATGGGAATGCTGTTATCCATACACAGCGACACGGCCGTGGTATCCATCACGGACAGCCCCTGATTGATGACGTCCATGTAACTGATAAATTCATACTTTTTGGCGTTTGGATTGAGTTTGGGATCGCTGTCGTATACGCCGTCCACGTTCTTGGCAAGCAAAATCAGCTCTGCCTCCATCTCGGCTGCTCTGAGTGCCGCCGCCGTATCCGTCGAAAAATACGGGTTACCGGTACCGCACGCGAATATCACCACGCGGCCCTTCTCTAAATGACGCATCGCTCTGCGCCGGATATACGGTTCGGCAATCTGCTGCATGCCAATGGCGGTCTGCACGCGCGTCTGCATGCCTTTGCCTTCCAGTGCATCCTGCATGGCAAGAGCGTTGATCACCGTAGCGAGCATGCCCATATGGTCGGCCGTCGTCCTGTCCATCCCGACACCGCTGCGGCCGCGCCATATGTTGCCGCCGCCCACAATGATGCCAATCTCCACACCCAGCTTCGCCACTTCAATAACCTGATCGGCCACCAGACCAATCACATCAAAGTCGAACCCCGACTTCTCATTGCCCGCCAGCGCTTCACCGCTGATCTTTAGAATAATCCTCTTGTATTTGGGCGTATTAGGCATAAGCCGTCTCCTTTATTTGATTCGATCATGGCTCTTTTCCCGCCACAGCATCCCATAAAGCAAGGTGCCGCTTTTTGGGGATTCTGCTAAAAAAGGGAGAGCTCATGAAACGGCTCTCCCCTTTTATACATCTTATAAATTTGCCTGTTTCATAACCTCATCAACAAAATCGTCTTTTCTCTTTTCCAGACCTTCACCCATCTCATAGCGCACAAAACGCTTGATGGATATCTGAGAACCGATTTCAGCGATTTTCTCTTTGAGTATGTCCTTAACAGCCTTATCCTGATCCTTCACAAACGGCTGTTCCATCAGGCACACTTCTTTGAAATACTTCTGTATACGGCCATCCACCATCTTATCAACGATATTGGCAGGCTTGCCTTCTGCTAAGGCCTGTGCACGAAGAATTTCTTTCTCCTGTGAAATCACACTCTCAGGCACTTCAGCCGACACCACATACAGCGGATTGGCGGCCGCGATCTGCATTGCCACATCCTTCAAGAATGCTTTAAACGAAGCGTTGCCGACCACCGACTCATCGCAGGCCGCTTCCACAAGCACGCCGATTTTGCCGCCCATGTGGATATAGCTCTCCGCAGCACCCTGCTCGGCCTCAAAGCGGGCAAAGCGTCTGATGGAAATCTTTTCGCCGATCTCGCTGACCTTTTCGTTCAGCATATCGCTGACGGTAACGCCCTTATCACTCTTCTGTTCGAGCAGCGCTTCCACAGAAGCGGGGCTGCCCGATTTAATCTGAGCGGCCACTTCCTGCACAAATGTTTTGAAAGCAGGTGTCTTTGCTACGAAATCTGTTTCGCAGTTGACTTCAACAACCACGCCCACTTTCCCGTCGATCAGGCTGTCAACAATACCTTCTGCCGCAATACGGCCGGCCTTTTTCGCCGCAGACGCAAGACCCTTTTCACGCAGAATCTTGATCGCCTCTTCCATATCGCCGTTCGCCTGAACCAGTGCGTTCTTGCAGTCCATCATACCGGCACCGGTTTTTTCTCTTAAATCCTTCACGTCACTCGCTTGAATCATATATCAATTCTCTCCTTGTAATCTCGCTTTATTACTCCTGCTCGTCAGAAACGTCAGCATCCATGTCTCCGCTGAACTCTTCGGCATCCTCGTTGGCAGCCGCAGCTTCAGCTGTCGGGTCAACAAGCTGCTCGCCCTGTTTGGCTTCAAGGCATGCATCCGCAATCTTGGAGGCCAGCAGTTTGACAGCACGGATCGCGTCATCGTTGCCGGGAATCACATAATCGATTTCATCCGGATCGCAGTTGGTATCAACAATACCCACCAGCGGAATATCGAGAGTTTTGGCTTCGGCAATCGCAATGCGCTCTTTGCGCGGATCGACGATGAAGATGACGCCCGGAAGCTCCTTCATGTCGCGGATACCGCCGAGATTCTTCTGAAGCTTTTCATGTTCGTGACGAAGCTTAATAACTTCCTTCTTGGGCAGCAGCGCAAACTCGCCGTTCGCTTCCATCTGCTCAATTTTTTCGAGTCTCTTCACTCGGCTGCGAATTGTTTTAAAGTTGGTCAGCATACCTCCGAGCCATCTTTGGCTCACGTAGTACATACCGCAGCGCTTGGCTTCCTGTTCAATAGACTCCTGAGCTTGCTTTTTTGTTCCCACAAAAAGAACGGTTTTCCCTTCCATAACGGCATCGCGTACAAAAAAATACGCATATTCCACCATCTTCACTGTTTTTTGCAGGTCGATGATGTAAATACCGTTACGTTCTGTGAAGATGTACTTCTTCATCTTGGGGTTCCAGCGTCTTGTTTGGTGCCCGAAATGAACACCCGCTTCTAAAAGCTGTTTCATTGAAATGACTGACATGTTTTCCTCCTCGTTTTTATCCTCCCATCGCGTCATGTTTTTACCAGACCCATTATATGGGCACGAAAGCAAAAATCGGCGGTGGTGTGACATACATTTGAGATTATAGCATAGGGATTTTTAATAATCAACACATTGTTTGGCGTTTTATAAAGCAAAAAAGCTGTATGGAAACCATACAGCCGAGCAAGAATCCCGGTCATGTTTTGGTGATGATAATGCTCTGAACGCAGTCCGCCACGTCCTCGCAGTTATCCAGTGCGGATTCAAGTTCTCTGTAAACTTCCTTCAGCTTGATGAGTTCAATCGGATCCTTCTCGTTCTCGAACAGCTCTCTTATGGCTTCCTTGTAACACCGATCCCCCATCTCTTCGATACGATTAATTTCAATCACGTATTCATTGAGCTTGTTGCTTTTCTTGTGATGTTTAACTTCAGACATCAGCTTAACAAGCACTTCGCAGGCTTTTGTCACATATTCGCTCATTGTGCGCATCAGCGGTGTCGTACGCGTGACGCACATCATCCAAATCTTGCTCGCCACCGAATCAATGCTGTCGATAATGTCGTCTGTTTCCTTTGATATCTTGTATATATCATCCCGGTCAATCGGCGTAATAAAAGCGACATTAAGCTCACAGCAAACCGTATGCATATGTGTATCGGCATCCTGCTCAATTTTCTTTATTTCTGCTATTTTATCTTCCGTAAACTGAGCCTCTTCAATTAAAACCTGAAGCCGCTGAGCAGCGAGAAGCGCAAACTCGGTTCCTTTTACAAAGCTGTCAAAATAATTGATTTCTGATCTTCTAGCCATCTTAATTCCATCCTTTTAAAAAATGCTGTGCAGCAGCAAAGCGATTAAATACCCGATCAATCCACAAGCCGGAAATGTAAGCACCCATGCAATAATCATTTCTTTTGCAACGCCCCAGTTGACGTTAGACAGACGGCGCGCCGCCGCCGCGCCCATTAACGCTGTTCCTTTGGAGTTGGTTGTGCTCAGCGGTATGCCGAATGCCGTTGCGGCCAGCATACATGCGGAAGCCGCAACCTCTGAAGAAAAACCCTGGTATTTTTCGATCTTGACCATATCCATACCCATCGTCTTGATGATTCTGTACCCGCCTATCGACGTCCCGATAGCCATCAGCACCGAACAGAAGACCATGATATATGTCGGTATGGTAAAAGCCGAATCCATCGGTATCATGCCCCCAAGCATCAGTGCGAATGCAAACACGCCGATGAACTTTTGGCCGTCCTGCGCCCCATGACTGAAGGCCATCGCTGACGCGGATACAATTTGCCCGAAAGAGAACAGCCTGTTTGCACTGTGCCTGTTCATTTTTCCGAATGCTTTTGTCACACCTAAGGTGACGAGCCAACCGGATATGAAACCAATAATAGACGAGATGCCAAGGCCTATCAGAACCTTTTGCCACTCCGCCCAGCTCACAGATTCAAGCCCGCCGCCTGCAAGCGCCGCACCTGTAAGCCCTGCAATCAGCGCATGGCTTTCGCTTGTGGGAATGCCAAAGCGCCAAGCCCCTATAGCCCAGGAAACGATGGCAATTTGCGCTGCCGCAAGCGTAATCAATCCATCAGTGCCCGGTGTCAGCGAAATAATGTTTCCTATCGTCTTTGCAACCAATGTTCCCATCAGCAGCACACCCAGCAGATTGAAAATAGCCGCCAGCCCCACCGCGGCTTTGGGCGACAACACCCTTGTTGACACCACTGTCGTAATCGCGTTAGGCGCATCGGTCCATCCATTAACAAAGATCGAAGCGCACACAAGTATGATTACAATGATCAGCCCAATACTCATAAAAACTAAACCCACCCAAATATTCTAACCGGTTTTGTTTTGCTCAACGTTGGCAGCGCCGCCAGACCGTTTGCTTTATGTATTCTTCCCGGTTTGCATTTCTTTACTTTTTCTCCGTATAGAGAAGACCTCATCAAAAACCACCATCAAGCTGCCGGTAATCAGCATTGTATAATAGGTGAGAAACCGCCAAATCAGCATGGCCACACCGGTAGCCGCACCGAAGAAGGACCCGAAAAACAGCATAAAGCCGCCTTCAGATGCCCCCGCTGCGCCCGGCAGCGGAAAAAACGACACAGCCAGAAATAAAAACGCTTCCATTATGAAAATATCCGCTATGTTGTATTGCGTGTATCCGAAAGACAAATAGATTAAATACGGTATCAAGAACAAGAACGCAAGATTAATGATGGAAATAATGAAAGACCCCAGCGCGCGCAGCTTGTACCTTGAAATATACGAGGCAGCCGTATGGTACTCGTCAATCACCTCGGCAAAATGCCCGAGTGTGTTGTCCTTATTCTTGATAATCTTGATTTTAGCAAAGCCTCGAATCAGCCAGTTGCCTATTGTCAGCACAAGCTTTTTGTTGATAATGGAGAGTATAATGAAGAATACCGCGGCAAGGTTTACCACAAACCCGAGCGCCGCCAGCCAAAACGCTTCGCTGTTGTTGGCTAAGTAGTAACCGCCGCGCAGTATCATGCCGATGACATAGATGGTGCACAACGAGAGCTCGTATATGACGAATTTAATACCCACAATGCAGGTTGCCGTTCCGATTGGCACATTATCGCGCTTCATATACATCACCTGCATGGGCTGCCCGCCCGTTGATGAGGGGGTCAGCGCGCTATAATAAAGGCCGATCATGCCGACCTTAACGCATCTGAGTAAAGGCATTCTTTTATACATATACGCCGTGATATCATAGAGCAGCAGGCCGTCCGCAAACCAATACAACAGCAGCGAACCGATACATGCAAACAACCACCAGATGTTAAAATTCTTCAGCGCATGGCCGATTTCGTCGAGATCGGAACCGAAAAGAAGTATAAGAATGATTACAACGACCGTTGACCCCATATATATGAGACTGAATATACGTGACTTTTTCTTGTTCATCTGTCCTCCGTGATTTGTGTAGAATCATAGCAGATTAGAGCATATAAATCAATAGAATTCCATTCAATCACAGAAATTCATACAATTTTTCCAGTTATTCGGCGCGCTTTTCCAATCTGCTTTTTTTCATATCGATAAGGTACAGATATCGTTCGTATGCATCTTCCACCGCATTTTGCCAAGAACGGTATACGGTATCCCGGGCCGTTTCACCCACACGTTTTGCTTCTTCGGGGTGCCGAATAATGCGGCGAACAGTATTCGCGAGAGAATCAGCCGTATTTTCAATCAAAAAACCGTTTTTATCGGTAATGCCCTGTGATGTGCTGGCCCCTTTCACAAAGACAGTGGGACAACCGCAGGCAGCCGCTTCGCGCGGTACCAAGGACGAGGTGTCGTAAAGCGACGGAAACAGCATGGCACTGCTGCGAAGGTAAATCTTTGCAATCGCTTTTCTGTCATATATCCGTCCCGCGAACGTAACCGAATCAGTCAGGTTCAAATCAACGGCCATTTGCTCCATATCGGCGCGCTTCGCGCCGTCTCCCACAAACAGCATATGAAAACGCTCGCCCTCGGCTTTCAGCTTGCCGAGCGCTTCCAATACCATCTGCAGATTCTTCTGCCAGGTGTGCTGCCCAATGTACATAAACAGCGGAACATCGGGTGACAGCGAAAACTTATCATTGACCTTTTTCAGGACTTCCGGCGTGGGGTACTGCGGCTCGATATCGCAGCCGTTGCCCATGATATAGACATCACCGCGGTATCCGTATTCGCGCAGGGTTTCTTCCGATGCCTCGTTGACAATCCATACCTCGTCGGCCGATTCGTAGAAGCCCGCAATCTTCAAAAGAATGTTGTCCACAATTCTTTCAGACTTAATGGCCGCTTTAAAATCATCCTTGAACTTGGAATGGAACGTGGCCACCAACGGAATATCCCGCTTACGCGCAATGCTGCGCGCAGCCAGCCCCGAGCTGAACGGGCAATGCGCATGCACAATATCAAATGGTATCTTTTTGAGTGTCATCCAAAAGGATGTGGACATTTGAGGGACGCCCACACGGTATTCGCTGCGCGTGGGCACCTTGATGGAGGCGAACCGGTGCACATCGAAGCTATAGTCATCCGTGGCATCGGGGTGTTTGGGTGTAACCACACAGCAGGTGCTTTTATCGTTATTCAGGCAGCGTGCATAGTTTAATACCACATTGGCCACACCGTCTATAATGGGCGGGAACGAATCATTGAACTGCCCGATTGTCAACTTCATGAAAGGCCTCCTAAATTGCTGACTCTTTCGTATTCAAATAATGAGCCCACATCATTATAGCAAACCCAGTAAATAATTCAATTGCAAGATTGTTAAGTTCACAGATTGTCCGTATTTTTTAAGACGATCTTGTCGTTATTTGCTCATCGCATCTGCAGCCGTTGGTTCGCAATTTCCACAATATCTGCAATAAACTCTCCAATTACCGGAAGATTGTTCAAAAAAGACTCCTGGAGAAGATAGATGACCAGCGCACCAAGCAGCGTAAACCCCACAGCAATACCGAAGCCTCTGGCGAGGCCGCCGACAAAGCTGACCCATATCATGCGTTTTGTGTTGTTCAAATGCGTGAGATACTCGGCAAGCTTGAGCTTTTCGAGCATCAGCGAAAGTTCATTCAATCGTTTCCCGATTCCGCACATTGCTTTTCTTCTGCGCATAGCCACCCCTTTATCATAAGGCTTTTGGTTTCATCCGCCGGTCTTCCTATGGTTTAGTGTGGTTACCGCGCGTAAAATCATGCATTTTGTGTGGAAATACGGAAAATAAAAAACAGCTCGCATTTTATGAGCTGTTTAGTCGTGTCGGTATTTACTCAATAATCTCTTCAATCAGCGATTTGAGTTCTTCCTTATCTTTGGGTTCAAGTATCGCCGCATCCTCATCCTTCTTTGGCTCATCGCTCTTGTATAACCACGAATAGTCGCCGTAGCTTTTGTTTGGCTCTGCGGCTTCACCCTCCGGCTTATAATCAGCGTCTTCAATATCGCTGAGCTTTTTGTTGATTTCGAAAAGCTCCATATAATCGGCTTTTTCCGCGTCGTTCGTGTCTTCCGGTTTGGGCTGGCTGCTGGTATCGTTCTTTTCGGGCACACCCATTTCCTCGAGGCTGCGCGCAATATCCTTGTCTATCTTTTCAAGCGCATCGGTATTGATACCGCCAAGGGTTGCAACATCCTGCCCAAAATAGCTTCTGTATGTCTTTTCAAAGTAAGCCGCCTGCGAATTGATCATGTTCGCAAAGCTGGACGCAAACCCTTGCGCGCAGCTCCTGAGTTCATCAATTCTGGCTTTTGATTCTTCCAGCTCGCGAAGCGTCTGCTGATTTTTCTGTCTGGCTGTGGCTTCGGCACTGCTGATAATAAC
>JAEZIW010000215.1 GCA_023436525.1 Bacillota bacterium
GAATATATGCAAAAGCTTGCGGAGGGGACCGACCCGATAACGGACACAAAGCTGCCAGTCGATACGGCTCTCAATAATCCCCGCTTGTCACGATGCTTTTCGTATGTGACGGAGGTGCTGCAAAAGGTGATAGACAGCGGCGGCAAGGGCCTTGGATACCAGCGCCCATTTTTCATTACAGAGGATGAAATCAAGCGTGTCAAACTCAGTGACCAGCCAATTCCCATTTCTGCTTTTGTGCAGGCAGTGAATGATGCGGTGGGCGATTTGGGGAGAAAGAATTTATCGCATATCACCATAACAAAATGGCTTGCAGGCCAAGGATATCTTCGTGTTGTGCAGGATGAAGACAATAAGACGCATAAGGCGCTGACAGAAAAATCAGCCGAAATCGGCATATCTTCCGAAGAACGGACAAATCAATCGGGCACGTACATGGCGATTCTTTATGACAGGCACGCTCAGCAGCTGCTGCTGAATAATCTGCTCGCTATGCTAGAACCGGCAAAGAAACAATAAGCCTAAACTGCATTTTCAGTTTGTATTGCTATTGTTTAATTGTAAATAATATAGTAGACTATGTATAGAATATTGATAGGAGATGACTATATTGTTTGACGAAAAATCTATTCCAAGTGTGTTAAAGGTTCAGCCTTCTTCTGCAATTCGTGCAGATTATAAAAAGTTTTCAAAGTTATGCCATTCAACAATGGATCCTGTTTTGGTGACCAACAACGGAGTCAATGATATTGTGGTTATGAGTCATGAAGCTTTTTGTCGCAGGGAAGCATGGTTTCGTTTGCAGGCAAAACTGGCTGTCGCCGAGAAACAGGCATGCGAAGGGAAACTGACAAGTCATGAAGATGTATTCACGCGGTTAAGAGGAAGGCTTGATATTAATAAAGAAGGTGAATAGTATTCATATTGTATATACCGATGCTGCCATTGATGATTTGGATATAATATTCGATTATATTTCCATGGATAATCGACTGGCTGCAGAAGCTTTGCTGAATAAAATGGAGGACGGAATAAATATGCTCAGAGAATATCCAAAACTGGGTGCTATATTTCCGTCAAATGAATATTCATATGTAGAGGAGCGTTATCGTTTTCTGTCGATAAGCTCTTATTTGGTCTTCTACCGTATTGTTGAAGAGACGATAATCATAACAAGAATACTACATGCAAATCAAGATTGGTTAAATCTTCTATTCCATCGCACAAATTAAGCGCATTTTAATCTTTCTTTAGCAGTTCTTCAATCTGCTCCGGCATGAGCGGCTTATAGTAGTAAAAGCCCTGCACTTCATCACATTTGTGCGCCTCCAGATACTCAAGCTGCTCATCGTTTTCTACACCCTCAGCAATAATTTTCAGATCCAGATTTTTTGCGAGATTAATAATAGTGCCCGCAATCGCCTTGTCCTTTTTGTTGCCGCAAATGTCGCGGACGAACTGAATATCCAGCTTGATACGATCAACCGGCAGCATTTTGAGGCGGTTCAGTGATGAATACTCGGTGCCGAAATCGTCGATGGATATCGATACACCCAAGTCTTTGAGCGCATTGAATACCTCAATGGTGTAAGATGATTCGTTGTTGGCAACGCTCTCGGTCAGCTCCAATTCAATGTCTTTTGCATCTAGTGCTGTGTCAGCCAGTATGCTTTTAATTCGGCTCACAATATTCCGGCTGCGGAATTGAATGACAGATATATTCACAGCCATCCGAATGGGGCGCAGCCCCATATCCTGCCAGGCTTTGTTTTGCCTGCATGCGGTCTCCAGCACCCACTCTCCAATGGGTACGATCAGCCCGGTCTGTTCTGCCAGCGGAATAAACCGGGCGGGTGATATCAGCCCCATTTTCGGATGATTCCAGCGCAGCAATGCCTCAACGCCGGTAATTTCTTTGGTTGTCAGGTCAATTTGCGGCTGATATACCAAAAACAGCTCGTCTCTATCCAAAGCGCGATAGAGGCTGTTGGTCAGTTGCATTCTGAACAAGGCTTCTTCCTTCAGTTCGGGTGAACAAAGCTCATACCTGTTTCTGCCCTTCTCCTTGGCCCGGTACATGGCAATCTCCGCGTTTTTTATCAGCGTATCCGCATCATCGCCGTCTTCGGGGTACACGGCGATGCCCGCGCTTGCGGTCATGTAATAATCCTGATCGTTGATGGAAACCGGCGTTTTAAACGTATCCATTATTTTATCCACAACGAGAATAACATCTTTTACGGCAGACAGATGATTGATCAGAATGACGAATTTATCGCCGCCGAAACGCGACACAGCGTCCGTCTTTCGAACAGCTTGCTGCAAAGATTCGGAGATTTTAATGAGCATCTTGTCTCCGGCCTGATGCCCCATGGTATTGTTGACGGACTTGAAAACATCGAGATCGAGGAACATCAACGCCAGCGCGTTTTCTGTGCGTTTGGAGAGTTCAATGGCTTGAACCGCCCGGTCTTTGAGCAGCAATTTGTTTGGCAGGCCTGTCAGGTAATCATAAAAAGCCATTCTGTTGATTTCCTGCTCCTGGCGCACCTTGGCTTTTGCATCCGCGAGAATATTCGATATGATTTTGAACGAATTGACCTGCGTGTCACTCCAGATATTCTGGGTGGACGTGTAAGCCGCCGCAAACATGCCCTGCACACTGCCCTCTGCCATAAACGGTACGGCGATGATTGATTGCACCTGTGTGTTCAGCAGGTGATGCAAATCCTTGCGCTGCTGTTCCGTCAAATAGTCCGTATTCGGAACGACGATGGATTTGTTGGACAATATCCGCCCTATAATGGTTGTCAGGTCACCAAGAACGGTACCGATGAGGGCATTGTCGTCGGATCTGGAGGAATGCCATTGCTGCACAAGCTCGACTTGGTTTTGAGAGGCATCAAACAGAAAAACGTAGGTGTGATCGAGATTAAAAAACACGCCTGTTTTTGCAAGCATATAATCCACTTTCTTGGAGAAGTTGGATTCGTTGACGGATACAAAACTCGCCGAAATATCGGAAACGAGCCTTTGCACCTCTATCTGCTGCAGGTTTTCTTTTGTTTTGGAGGATATAACCTTATTGACATAGAACGATAGGCTCGCCGCAATCAGAAAGAGGCCGATTCTTGATATATAAGCCACATGATTAATCATCACTTCCGTCTGCGGATTAAGCAGCCAGAGCAAAAGCTGAGTAAACAGGAACGAGATAACAATCGCGTTGATCATGAAACGCTTGTTTATCAAGAAAACGATAATCAGGCAAATGAAGGAGACCGACCAGATGGTTACGCCGCCGTAGTCGGCGTAACCAAGCGTGATAACCGGAATGGCAAGCGCAAGCAGCACGGTGCTGATAATGTCTTTCAGCTTCGAATGAATGCTGATGTGCTGCGTAATAAAGAAACCGGCGCCAATGAGCACCATTACAAAGCTGAAAAGCAGTACGAACCAAAGATCATGAGGCTTGTCGCTGTATACATACTGCGTGAAAATATTCAGTAAAGCCCCGGCAATTGAGACGATCAGCACGGAAGCAGATAATTTGTTGCGAATCCGGTCTGTCATGAACAGCTCATTTTCTGCGCGTTCCTCGGCTCTCAGCAGACCGTAATGGCGAATGGTGAAAAAGGTGACCACAATGGGCAATATCATGTATATGGGTGCGAGCTGAGGAAGCGCGGTTGAAAAAAGTAAATTGCCGAAAATATCTGTGAGCGTTCCGATGGAAAAGGGAATTAAAAACGAAATCAGGATATTGCGAACCTGCTTTTTCTTGGTAGTGCTGGCTGCTTGCCGCCCCCAACGCCATAATAGGAAAAACCCAAAAACGGAATACAGAAAGAAATATGCCGAGTAGAACCAGTCCCATAAATTATTTTCGGCAATGTTCACCCACCCGAGAGACGTTTGAACAAGGTTAAACTGTGCCGGGTTAACGCCGGGAACAAACGTAAAGCCAATCAGCGTGACAACAGCAGGCGCGTAAATAATAACGCAAGCCCACCATTTTTTCAGCCAGCCATCATGCTCCGTAAAAACAATAAAGTAATGCAGCATGATGCTGAAGAAAATGCCCCATCCGAACGCAGCGAAACGGCGCCAAAACAGACAGGTTACGGCATCGACAGCCGATATGGCAAAAGAGAAGCCAAATGACCAAATCATAAGCGCTGCGGTCATGGCGAAAAATAATCTGTTCTGCTGAGCCTTCGGATTCAAATTAAGAGCATGAACACCTAAGAAAATACTCAGCGCACTGATAATTAAAAATCCGGTTGATAGCACCATGAATCGGCATATTCCTTTACAGCTATAATATATCAACATATACATAAACGGTTTTTACAATCATTACACATAAATATACCAAGTGATGGGAAATTAATAATATACGCTGTGAGATAATACAGACTTTGTGTTGTGTTTCATGTGATACGCGATATATAATAAACTCAAAATATTTCCTCATTTATCGTTTTCATTTCAGCAATTATAAAAAGGGGTGATGGTTATGGATTTCATGAACAGTGCATTTTTGTATATCATCGGCGCTGTTATTGCCGTGTTTGTGCTGGCACAGTCTGTGTATTTTCTTATACGCGCGGTTAAACGCGGCAGGGAACTGGGGTTATCGAATAAAATCATGAAGGATGCTGCCGTTTCCAGTGCGACGTTTTCTGTGGTGCCGTCGGTGCCCATTGTGCTCGCGATGATAACGCTGGCGGCGACCATCGGCGCGCCGTTCTCGTGGATTCGGCTTTCGGTTATCGGGTCGATGTCTTACGAAACCGTGGCGGCCGGCGCAGTAGCCAGTGCGGCGGGCAGTATCACCACGTCTGTTTATGCCGGTATCATGTGGATTATGACAATTGGCATCATCAGCGGGCCGGTATTCAATATTTTCGGGCTGAAGAAGTATCAGAATAAGCTCGTGGAGATTGGTGAGCGCAACCCGAAGTGGTCTAAAATTCTCATAGATGCACTGTTTATGGGCATCATCGCCGTCATGGGCGGCCAGTATATTGCCAAAGGCATTGCGGCGTTTGCCGGAACCGCTTCCGAAAAAATCGTCGCTGGCGGGCAGGGCCAGCTGCTCACACTGTTGACGGGGGCCGTGTTGATGGCATTGTTTGGTTTGATTATCAAGCTGACAAAAGCCAAATGGCTGGAGAATTTCGCGCTTCCGATTTCTATGATCGGTGCGATCGCGTTGTCCGTGGTTTACCACGGATTGTTCTAGGAGGTGCGTTATGAAAAACAAAGGAAGCATGCTGAACGATTATAAGGAGATGACGCACCGTATCGGCCGTATCTGGACTATTGCCGCGATGCTGCTTATTATTGCGGTGCCGCTGCTGTTCTGCATTATATACGGCGTATTGCCTGAGTGGAATTCGTTCGCCAAAGGCGCCATTGCCATCATACCCATGTACTGGGCCATCGGGTTGATTGAGGTGTTCAATTATTCGCCGATGATTGGCTCGGGCGGCACATATCTCGCTTTTGTAACAGGAAACCTTCTCAATATGAAGGTGCCCGCCGCTCAGGTGGCGCTTAAAAAGGCGGGTGTCAGCGCCACATCTGAGGAGGGAGAGGTGCTGTCTACCATTGCAGTGGCGGTATCCACCATCGTGACAGACTTGATACTGTTAGCGGGGCTGCTTTTCGTGATACCGATCACCAGCTGGATCAATGCCGACCCGGTGCTTTCGGGCGTTTTTGATCTGTCAACGGGGTATGTGATTCCGGCACTGTTCGGTGCACTCGGAGTGGTGTTTCTCTCAAAGAGCTGGAAGATCGCGATTGTTCCGACTTTGCTGATGATACTCGTCTTTCTGCTCATTCCGGCAACCTTTGCGATATCCGGCATACTGATTCCTGTGATGTCGGTGGTCGCTGTGCTCATCGCGCGGATGATGTTTAATAAGAATATGATATAGGGAAGTGGCAATATGATAGTTCTGTATATAGTCATCGCACTGCTGGCGGTGCTGATTGCGGTGCTCGCCATCAACACGCGCAGAAAGAAGCCGCAAGTGCCAAAAACGCAAAGCTTAGAGCCGATTGCGCTGGATGCGGACAAGCTGGCGCAGCATCTCTCGGGTATGATACGTTTGAAAACGGTAACGTCGCTGACGATGGACGGCTTTGACGCGGATGCTTTTTTGGGCATGCACGCTTATTTGCAGCAGACGTATCCACTTTTGCACCAAACGCTGGACAGAGAAATCGTGAACTCATACAGCCTGCTTTACAAATGGAAAGGCTCGGGGTCGGAGCAAAAGCCGTTTTTGATGATGGCTCACATGGATGTGGTGCCGGCGGATGAGCGTACGGCGGATAAGTGGGTGCACGGCGCGTTTTCGGGTGACATTGCGGACGGTTATGTGTGGGGGCGCGGCGCGATGGATATGAAGGGGCAGCTTGCCGCCATATTCGAAAGCGTTGAACATTTGATAG
>JAEZIW010000241.1 GCA_023436525.1 Bacillota bacterium
ATGCCCCTGCGTATACCACTCCACGCCGAAAAACCCCGGCTCGGCCCCTTTCAGCTTGAGCAGCAGCTCATCTTTGCCCGTCTCAAAAAAATCGCCATATAGCTTTTGTATATCCGCATCGTTGTTCTCTAAGCTGGTTTCCACGGTATACCCGCAGACGGCAAACGCCTCGCGCCGGACGATATGAACGTTCATAGCTTCTCTCTTTCAAACGCATAATAAAAGGGGCAGACGCCCCTTAAAGTCGCTTTACGTTGTGCGCGAAATGCGAAGATCGGGCCGCATGGCCTTGAGCTGCGCAATCGCCTCATCGGTGACCGCGGTCGCCTTCACAAGATCGAGCTTCTTCAGCTTCTTCAGTGCCGCAAAACGCAGCACATCGGCATCCGTGGGCTTGAGGCCGCCGGCTTCATTCCACTCCGCTTCAAGCATCAGCTCATACAGGTTGTCGAGATTAAGTATCTGCTCGATGATCGCTTCCCAGCGTTCCCGGCTTAAAAAACGGATATCCATCTTTAAACGGCGGAGCCTTTTCTCCTGACCCATTTTCAATATGGTTTTCGATTGGCTCAGCGTCTCGTTGAAGAACGACAGCCCGCATAGCTGAGGCAGCTTGAATACGGTATGGAGGCCGTCATCCGAAATGGTCGGTGCGGGCTTCACCCAAAGCGGTATATCGCCGACGGGGGAACGCCAGCGTTTCACAAACTTACCTAAGGACCCGTCGTCGAAACGCATGTCCATGCGCAGCAGCCAGCCGGTTTCATACGCTTTGCCGAGCCACTTTTGGTTGCCGACGGCTTTCATGGCCTTGGGTGTGCACGCAAAGGTTCCTCTGCCCTCCGCAAATGAAACCGTGTACATGCCAAGGTCTCCAAACAGGCTCATCGCGCTGCCCGCGCCCATGTCATCCCAGAACGACGGCCTGCAGTTGCTCCACGCACTGCGGCGTTTGATAATGGCCTGCTCATATTCAGGGCTGTTAAACGGATATCGCTTGGTAATTACACACGCGCGAATAAACTCCGCGCGGTCACTTTGTCCGTTTGCCGCGTACCAGTCGGCAAGTGACAGACGTAGTGCATCATTGTCGTAGTCGTCCCTAATGGCTGTAATCAAATCATGCTCAGTCATTCAAGCCCCCTAAATAAAAAACATCTTAGACTGCGTATCTTCTTTGATACATCCTATATTCTGTTTAATTATGCCTAAATATACCAATTATCTTTTATAAAAATAAGGCCGTTTCATAACGGCTGCTGTACTATTCGACACAAACCGCTAAAATTCCTTGGTTTTAGTTTAGATTAATCTAACATTTACGGATGATCATTGGCTTGTTTACATATGATCATGTGGTATTGTAACATTTACGAATACGATTTAGAAGCGCCATTTTCTTTTAAAATTTTTCAAACTTCCAAATGCGCGCGAATACCGTATCACCAGCCAAATTGTCACCTCCTTCACTTGACAAAACTTTCGCCTAAAACTATCCTTAATAAATAGTAAAAAAGACGAAAAATCGCAGGAGAGCTTTATGAAAAAGTATTACATCACGACGCCCATCTATTACCCGAGCGACAAGCTGCACATCGGGCATTCCTATACCACCGTCGCGGCGGACGCGCTTGCGCGCTTCAAACGCCAAACCGGCTACGACGTCATGTTCTTAACCGGCACCGACGAGCACGGCCAGAAAATTGAGCGCGTGGCGAAGAATGCGGGCATGCAACCCAAGGAATACGTGGACGGCATTGTGGACGGCATTCAAAAGCTCTGGAAGCTGATGGACATCAGCCACGACGATTTTATCCGCACCACGGATGAACGCCACATCAAAACCGTACAGAAGATTTTCAAGAAGCTCTTTGATCAGGGCGATATCTATAAAGGCCACTACGAAGGCTGGTATTGCACGCCGTGCGAGGCGTATTGGCTTGAGCGGCAGCTTGTGGACGGCAAATGTCCGGACTGCGGCCGCCCCGTTGAGCTGGCGAAGGAAGAAGCCTATTTCTTTAAAATGAGCAAGTATGCCGACCGGCTGATTCAGTACATTGGCGAGCACCCCGAGTTTATACAGCCCGAAAGCCGCCGCAACGAAATGCTGAACAACTTTTTGCTGCCCGGGCTGGAAGATCTGTGCGTCTCGCGCACGTCGTTCAAGTGGGGCATTCCGGTCGATTTTGATTCGGATCATGTGGTGTATGTGTGGATCGACGCGCTGTCGAACTACATCTCGGCGCTCGGCTATCTCTCCGATGACGAAACCAGGTTTGCGCAGTACTGGCCGGCGGATGTGCAGCTGGTGGGCAAGGAGATCATGCGGTTCCATACCATCATATGGCCGATATTGCTGATGGCGCTGGGGCTGCCGATTCCGAAGCAGGTGTTCGGCCACGGCTGGCTGATGCTCGAGGGCGGCAAAATGAGCAAATCAAAGGGCAACGTGGTAGACCCCGTGAAGCTGATTGACCGTTACGGCGTGGATGCCGTGCGTTACTTCCTGCTGCGCGAGGTGCCTTTCGGCGCCGACGGCTTGTATTCAAGCGAAGCGCTGCTAACGCGCACCAACGCGGACCTCGCGAACGATCTTGGCAATCTCGTGTCGCGCACCGCCGCGATGATCGTCAAATACTTCGGCGGTGTGATTCCGGCGGATTACGAAGCAACGGAATTTGATGCGGAGATTCAGGCACAGGGCTCCGCGCTGCACGATCAGGTGGAAAAGCACATGAACGAGCTGCGGCTGCCCGAAGCGCTGATGGACATTTGGAGCTACATCGGCACGCTGAACAAATACATCGACCAAACAGCGCCGTGGACGCTCGCCAAGGACGAAGCGAACAAAGGTCAGCTCGCGAGCGTGATGATTCACCTCGCGGAGGGGCTGCGCATTGTCTCGGTGCTGCTGATTCCGTTCCTGACGGGAACCGCGAAACGCATACACGATATTCTCGGTATCAACGATGAGGCGCTTGTCTCGTGGGAGAGCATCGCAGAGTTCGGCCCGAAGGTGTGCGGCCTCACCGTGACGCAAACGGCGCCGCTGTTCCCGCGCATCGATATCAAGAAGGAGCTGGAGTCGTTGGAGGAGATCGCGGACAACCGCTCGCTGCAAAAGCAAAAGAAGCTGCCCGCCAAGGAAAGCAAAGAAAAGAAAGAAGAAGCGCCTGCGGGCGTGATCACATACGACGATTTTAAAAAGGTGCAGTTAAGGCTCGGCCTTGTGAAGCAAGCCGAAACCATTGAGGGCAGCGAAAAGCTGCTCAAACTGCAGGTGGAAATCGGCAGCGACGTAAGGCAGATCGTTTCGGGCATACGCAAATGGTACAGCCCGGAGCAGATCACAGGCAAAACGGTGGTGGTGGTGGCGAACCTAAAGCCCGCCAAGCTGTTCGGCGTGGAATCGCAGGGTATGCTGCTCGCGGCCGAGCAGGACGGCGACTTGAAGCTCGTGACAATCGACGGCACTCTGCCGAGCGGCGCGGGCGTTTCATAATGGCGCTTTTTGACACGCATGCGCATCTGCTGAGCGAGCAGTTCGACGACGACAGGGCAGCGCTGATTGATATGCTGCCATCGCAGGGCATCGCCGGGCTCATCGAAATCGGCACGACGGTGGACGACAGCCGCGCCGCAGCCGAGCTGGCCGCTAAGGTGGATTACATCTACGCGGCGGTCGGTGTGCATCCACATGAAGCCAAGGACGCGCCGACGGATTATATGGAGCAGCTTGAGGCGCTGGCGGCGCAGCCCAAGGTGGTGGCTGTCGGCGAGATTGGGCTTGATTATCACTACGACTTTTCCCCGAGGGACGTGCAGCAAAGGGTGTTTTCACAGCAGCTGGCGCTGGCGATGCGCCTCGGTTTGCCCGTCGCGATTCACATGCGCGAGGCCACGCAGGATACGCTCGCGATACTGCGCGAGTTTTCCGGCATCACAGGCGTGATGCACTGCTATTCGGGCAGCCCCGAAACGGCGGAGATTCTGGTGGATATGGGGCTGTGCGTGTCGTTCACCGGTTCGGTCACGTTCAAGAACGCGCGCAAAACGGTGGAAGCGGCCGCTGTGGTGCCATTAAATCGCATTATGGCCGAGACGGACTGTCCGTATCTATCGCCCGAGCCGATGCGCGGACGGCGCAACGACCCATCGAACGTGCGCCATGTGCTGCAAAAACTCGCCGATATCAAGGGACTGTCGTTCGAAGAGATGTGCCGCATCAACATAGAAAACGCAAAAGGACTATACCGGATAAAATGAGTGAAACATTGATTTACCGCATAGGCGGTGCTGTTTATATCAATTTGACCAACAAATGCACGAACAACTGCACGTTCTGTCTGCGTGAGACGCACGACGGCGTGGAAGGATACCATCTGTGGCTTAAGAAAGACCCGGAAGCGGCGGAGGTTATCGCGGCACTTGAAAACGAAAGCGACGTGAGTGAATCGGTGTTCTGCGGGCTCGGAGAGCCCACGATGCGGCTGGAGACGCTGCTGGAAGTGGCGGCGTATTTGAAATCGCGCGGGAGCCATGTGCGGCTGAATACCAACGGGCAGGGCAGCGAATATGCAGGCCGCGATATCGCGCCGGAGCTCAAAGGCTTGGTGGATGTCGTCTCCATCAGTCTCAATGCGTCGGACGCGGCAAAGTACGACGCGATATGCAAAAGCATATACGGCGAAGAGGGTTTCGAGATAATGCTTGGCTTTGCGAAAAGCTGCATTGAGCAGGGCATCGAAACGGTGCTGTCCGTTGTGGATGTGATTGGCGACGAAGAGGTTGCGAAGTGCCAAAAAATTGCGGCCGATGTCGGCGCGCGTTTGCGCGTGAGACATTATATCGAATAGAACAGGTTGGCTTGCTCGATTGGGTAATTATAAGAAAAAGGCGCATTCACACAAAAGATTGCGCCTTTATAATTTATCTCCAGAA
This sequence comes from Bacillota bacterium, assembly GCA_023436525.1. Taxonomy (GTDB): domain Bacteria; phylum Bacillota; class Clostridia; order Christensenellales; family SZUA-584; genus SZUA-584. The sequence continues at coordinate 4,942 of JAEZIW010000241.1, forward strand.
AATACATACAATTTCCGAAATTTATGCAGCATAGCTGTTTGACACCTATATATAGTGTTTATTATAATAGGCGTATACAACAATTTGGAGCACGCTTTTTCCGTGATTTTCGAGTGTTTATAGGATTATAAGGCTTTGGCGATGCCAAATTCACACCATATATTCAAACCAACACAAAGATTAGGGGGGCAAGTATGTTTACGGTCATACTCAAAAGAAGCGGACAAAAGGAAATCTTTCAGCCCAAAAAGATCACGGAAGCCATATTTAAGGCGGCCAATGCTGTCGGCGGGGACGATTATATATTAGCCGAGCAGCTGACCGATAATGTGGTGGATATCGCACGCATGAAATTTGGGGATCGCGTGCCGGGCGTGGAAGATATTCAGGACATTGTGGAACGCGTACTGATCAAGAACGGCCATGCCAAAACAGCCAAAGCTTACATTCTCTACCGTGAAAAGCGCAAAGGCGCCAGAGAAGCGAATGCACTGATCGGTGCGACAATCGACATGTTTTCGAGCTACCTGTCGGATTCCGACTGGAACACGCGCGAAAACGCGAACACGCAGCGCAGCGTGAACGGCCTTAACAACTACATCAGAGAAGCATTCACCAAAAAGTACTGGCTGCATGAAATCTATCCGGCAGAGGTGAGGGACGCACATCTGTCGGGCGACTGCCACATTCATGATCTTGGATTTTTTGGCCCGTATTGCGCCGGCTGGGATTTGCGGCAGCTGCTGATGCTCGGTTTTGGAGGCATCCCCGGCAAGGTGGAGAGCAAACCCGCGAAGCACCTGCGCTCGTTTTTAGGGCAAATCGTCAACTCCACGTTTACCACGCAGGGTGAAACAGCGGGCGCACAAGCCTGGTCGAGCTTTGATACGTACTGCGCGCCGTTTGTGCGGC
>JAEZIW010000186.1 GCA_023436525.1 Bacillota bacterium
TCATGGAAGAGCGTAAAATCATACATGTTGATCTCTTCAACCACAAAGCTGTTAATCAGATCAACCTTGCATGTTTTTAGTTTTTCTGCGGTCAGCGCTTTTTTGGCGGCATTAAACGCCCCGCTGATCACACCAAACACCACCTGAGCCGCTTCCTCTTCATTAACGGAAGGATCTATCGCCGCGAGCACATCGCAATCTTTTCTGATTACATCAAATGGCACAGGGTTAACGCACGATCCATCCATATACAGCTCACCCTCCACCTCGCGCGGCATAAACACGCCGGGTATCGCAATAGCGGATCGAACCGCCGGGCCCACATCGCCGCTGTCAAACAGCACCTGTTCACCGGTTGTCCAATTGGCCGCCACAATTTTCGCGGGGAAATACAGACGGTCGAACACCTTTATCGGAACGATCATCTGGTAATACTCCTCCAGCCCGAGGCCGTCGAGAATACCGTATTTTGAGTCCTTCACCTTCATGGCGTTGATCGGGCGTTTGGCTCCGGGAAAATCAATCTCCTGCAAAAAGTCGATCATATTCTGGCTGGTCATCCCCGCCGCATACATAGCGGCCACCACCGCACCAACACCCGTTCCCGAAACGATATTCGGCTTAATATCCAGCGCTTCCAGCGCTTTGATGTACGCAATGCTTGCAATGCCTTGCGCGCCGCTTCCTCCGAATGCGATTCCTAATGTCTTTGACATAGCCTTCCCCTTTATCGTACTTTTTTAAGCTGTTCCACAAACCCCGGCAAAAGGGCCTCGGCACGCTTATATATGCTTTTGAATTTATAGAATTCCATGGTGGATATATCTTCAAGCGTCGGCCTTTCGAAAATATCCACAGGTGATTCTTTGAGCTTGGCTTGTATCAGCGCTTCCTCCGTGGCCGCCCATGTTGCGTGCAGCGCGTTTTTATTGCTCGGTTTGAGCGACACGTCGGCGCGCACCTGTGAAACATCAATCGCAATCAATACATCACATTCTTTGCGAATGATATCAAACGGCACAATATTCGTTGCACCGCCGTCCACATAAAGCTCGCTGCCCACCCGCTGCGGAACAAACACGTTCGGAAACGCAATGCTGCTCATCAGTGCCGGAAGAATCTCGCCTTGCGTGAACACTTTCTCTTGGAGCGTGTGAAAGTTCGTCGCCACAAGCTTTAACGGTATCTCAAGCTCTTCAAACGTCTTCTTCAGCAGCAGTTTTGACAGAAACTTTTCTGTCAATGCACCCGCCAAATCATTGTGCTTCAACAATTTTAGCACGAACGCGCCGGATCGCTTAAGACAAAACGCGGATTCGAGCATCGCGTACATGCCGTCTGGCGACATACCGCCCGCATAAAGCGCCCCCACGATGGCACCGCTCGAAGTCCCCGCAATCACATGAGGCTTGATGCTCTGCTGTTCCATCGCTTTTAAATAAGCGATATGTGCAATGCCGCGCGCGCCGCCTCCGCCGAGTGCCAGCCCGATTGTCTTCACAGCATATCCCCCGTTTCACTTACTATACCATTTATGTATATGCCACGTAAAGCCAATTCGCATCATTTTTAACGCCCGTCATTTTATACGAAAGCCTTTATAAAAGCGCACTGATTCCCCGCTGTTGCGGCACAGCGCAGCAGCGCGCCCAAGCTTTGGCCGGGGTGTCTTGGGTTTAGGTTGAGAAGTCTGCTTCCATCTGATACAATGCGAGCGAAAGGATATCAATATATGACGATTAATGACATCGGCTGCTATGTGTTTGACATGGACGGCACCATCTACCTTGGCGAGCAGGTGATTCCCGGCGCAAAGGAACTGATTCGATTTCTGGACGAAAAGGCCATCCGTTATTTCTTTTTTACAAACAACTCTTCAAAATCGCCTGAGGATTACCGGGTTAAGCTCAACCGCCTCGGCCTTAGCGCGCAGCCTGCGATTTTAACCTCCGGCGATGTGACCGCCGATTATCTGATCAAAACCTTCGGGCCTGGCCCGCGTGTTTATGTGGTGGGAACGGATGCTCTGAAAACTCATCTGACCCAGGCAGGCATCATCTGTAACGACTCAGGATATCCCGACTGTCTGGTCGTCGGCTTCGATACGACATTCGATTTTGCAAAAGCGACGCGCGCTGTGGATCTTCTGCGCGACGGTGTTCCGTTCATCGCCACGAATGTTGATGCCGTTTGCCCGCTCGAAGGCGGCAAGGTGCTGCCCGACTGCGCCAGCATCTGTGCGATGCTGACATATGCCACGGGGCGCCAGCCCCTATTTATCGGCAAGCCGTATGAGCAGACTGCCGCTTATATCTGCCGCAAAGCGAACCTGCCAGCCGATAAAATCGCTGTAATTGGCGACCGGCTTTATACCGACATGCAGCTTGCGCTGGAAAACGGCATGTGCGCCATTGGCGTGCTGTCGGGCGAAATGACACTTGACGATATTGACTGCAGCGAAAAAAAGCCGCACTATCTTTTTGACAGCGTGGCAGATCTTTATCAGCTGCTTAAAGAGACGGTTAAATAAGAATCAGCTTTTGATATTTTGTCATGAACGCGTGTTTGTTTCTATAGACTATAAGATGAATAAAAAAAGGAAGGATGAACGAAGTGAAAGCAATTGCGATTAACGGAAGCCCAAGACCCATGGGCAACACATTTTATCTGCTCTCCACGGTTCTTGGAGAGCTTGAACTCAAGGGGATTAATACACAGGTGATACAGGCGGGCGGCCGGGATATTCACGGCTGCACCGCGTGCGGTGCATGCCGGAAAAGCCCTGTCCCTAAATGCGTGTTTGATGACGATATCGTCAACGAAGCGATTGACGCTATTGGCCAAGCCGATATCTTAATACTCGGTTCACCCGTCTATTTTGGCAGCCTGTCTGCGCAAATGAAGGCGTTTATTGACCGCGTGGGCTATGCGTGCCGCCCCCACAAAATGTTAAAAGGCAAAATCTGCGCAAGCGTAACAGCCGTTCGTCGTAACGGCGCGCTGACGGCTTTCAACACCATGAACAACCTTTTCACCATCAGTGAGTGCATTATTGTGGGTTCCAGCTACTGGAACCAGGGCATCGGCGCGGCCGTGGGCGAAGTGTCTTCCGATGAAGAGGGCATTCAAACAATGAAAACGCTCGGACAGAACATTGCGGATTTGGCGCTCGCTTTAAAAAAGTAGACTCTTTGGGTATTGACTTTAAAGTTTGTATCAAAGTTATCGCCGAGTCCATGCTGCGGCAGATGATATACTGCCGGTTGATATGCGCGCAATGACTATGATACTGTCCGCTATGCCTTTACATTTAGCCTTCTTAACACTTGTTTTTGTATAATAACAATCAAAAAAACGGCACTGCCGGAAAAGAAATAACAGGCTGATTCTTCACTTGGGAATCAGCCTGTTCACTCTCATCAGCAGAACATTTAATATTGATAACTGTCTTCAGAAGACATCAGCTGCTTGTCGCCGCTCTTATATTCCTCTGCTAGAATATTGCCGCCAGAATGCTTTAATTTAAACTGGTCAACCATTTCATTCAAAATCTCTGCCTGCTCTGATAGCTCATGCGCAGCCGCGGCTGTTTCCTCGGCAAATGCAGAGTTCGTTTGAACAACATCAGACATAAGGTTGATCCCGATACTAACCTGATCAATCGCACCCGACTGCTGTTTGGACGCAGCCGCAATCTCTTCAACCAGTTTAACCGCTTTTCCCACTTCCTCAACAATACTGTTAAATGCCATCATCGCATCATCGGCTATTTTCTTTCCTGTTTCGGTTTTTCCAGTGGATTCTTTAATCAGTTTCGCTGTCTCCTTTGCCGCACTCGCGCTTTTGGCAGCAAGATTCCTGACCTCTTCGGCAACCACGCCGAAGCCTTTGCCCTGAGCCCCGGCGCGTGCAGCCTCTACAGCGGCATTAAGAGCCAGAATGTTAGTCTGAAACGCAATGTCGTCAATGACTTTAATGATTTTTGTAATGCTTGCGGATGACGCATTAATATCCGACATTGCTTTTTGAACCTGATGCATTTTTTCACTGCCCGATTCAGCGCCGTCTCGCATGACCGCAGAAATTTGATAGGCTTGGTTTGCGTTATCCGCATTCATTCGTGTTTGCTCGGCGATGAGTGACATTGTGGCTGTCAGCTCCTGAATAGAGCCGGCCTGACTAATTGCCCCCTCAGATATTTCATGCGAGCTTCCCGAAACCGCTTGTGTTCCGTCAGCAACATGGCCGGCCGCTTTGCTTATTTCAGACATTATTTGATTCAGCGATTCAATAATGCCGTTGATTGAGTTTTTCAGAGCAATAAAATCCCCGCGATAATCCGTTTGAATTGTACAAGTCAAATCACCCTTTGACAGTTCGCCTAATACGTACGCCGTTTCGGTTATATAGCCGCGAAGTATACCCATCGTATCGTTCAGCGCATTCTTAACAATGGCGTAATCGCCTTTGTAATAGCCTGACATTTCCACATCAAGATGTCCCTCAGATAGCTCATGCAACACGTTCTTTGCTTCGTTGATAGGATCAACAACAGCGTTTAACGTATCGTTTATACCCTTAATAATTATTTTATAATCACCTTGATGCTTGTTTTCATCGGCTCTGATGGTGAGACGGCCTTCCACAGCTGAAAGTGCGAGCAATTCAACATCCATGATCATGGCTCTTATTGATTCCGTCATTGTGCGAAAAGATGCCATCATCCGGCCCACTTCATCCTTCGATTCGTAGCTGAGCCCTTTGATATCCGTATTGCCTGCCGCCATCTGCATTGCGACGTCTGTCATTATTTTCAGTGGCCTTGAGATGCTGCGGGACGTAATCAAACCAAGCGCAACAGCCACGACCACAGCCACAAAAACACCGGCGATTATAAACAAGATAGCCGAATTGACGTTATTTGTTTGGTTGCTTATTAATTGGTTGGCATGCTCAACCATAAATGCAATAGCATTATTGATCGCCGTGGTTGTACCGGTGGAAATTGTCGCCGAGGCCACTGCATCCGCCCCTTGCGCAGACGCTTCTTCGTTTTTGGTCGCCGTGCTCGTCATATCCGCAGTGGCTTCGCTTTCCGTTGCCGTACTCACCGAATCGGCAGCGTCTGCCTTCTGATCAGCCGTTGTTTGGATAAGTGCGTTATGAGCATCACTGTCCACCTCAATCCAATGCACCATAGTATCAAAATTTCCCTCAACCGCCGCAGACACAAGTTGGTCGCGCACCTCTCGATATGCCTGTATGTTTCTGTCCAAATCGTCATACAGTGATTTGAATTCGCTGTCGATACTCGCGATTTTAACTAAATCCAAGTTTTCCATCATAAGTGTATCTGAAGCTTTAACCAGCCCACTCATATTGTCAGCGACATTTTTATCACGCACAATAGCCATGTCCCTGAGCAGTGCTCTTTGCTGCTGGTATTGCGCAAGCACCTGGCCTAAATAACCTTGGGTGTTGCCATAGGTATCAAAAAGAGCTTTATTCTGTGCATTTGACGATGACCAAGACAAGATTCCAAAACCTGCGACACTGCCGATTAAGATTAAAACAACCAAAAAAAATAGGAATATCTTTGCTGATATACCCAGATTTCTATACCACTTCATACGATGTCTCCCCATTCTTTCACCGATGATCAAATTGTCCGGTGAATGATTAATGCTGCCTTTCATATTTTGACGTCAAATTGAGTTTTGAAACAATATTAAAAAAATAATGAGGATTTCTATAATTCTTTTGTACTGTGGACGCAATTATGAGATTGCCGCACGTCCTATATTTATATCATCCGGCAAAAGACGTCTTCATTGTATTGATATGTAAGTTGATTGTTTTTCTCTATCTTCAGTCATTGTTGATTATATCGGCAATCCATCGTTTCTCACCAATCAAGCGTTTATGATATGCCGAATCACACAGCCATTCTTTTCGCTGTTATAATTTCAGATGAGCTACATCATTTCTTCCAGCATGGCATGCAGCCTTGGCACAACGTGCTTCATCGAATAGGGCTTGAAATTGCGGTCCACGAATACATGATCCGTCTGTCCGGTCGCAATCAGCTTGGCATCCTTCTCACGAATAATCTCGTAAGAAAACTTTACCTTAAGCGCGCTCAACTCGGCAACCGACACCCTGACTGTCAAAATATCGTGATAAAAGGCCGGGTGGAAGTATTGGCATGCGTCTGAAACAGGCGCGAGAAAATAACCAAGATCCTCCACCTCTTTATAGCTAAGGCCGCACTCCCTCACGATTTCTTCGAGGCCGATATCCAGCCAATTCAAGTAATTGGCGTGATGCGCAAGGCCCTGCCTGCCGACTTCGGAATACCTGACTTGAATTTTGCACTCAACCTTTTTCATAACACCCCTCCGAAAATCAAATAATCAAAAGCCTTTCTCCAATAAAATGTCTCTGGCCGACGCTGCTTCGGATTCAAGCACCATAACCTCGTAGGTATCTCCGCTGTTTTTTGTTTTAGACGAAACGTTACGAATCTTAACAAGAATGCCTTCGGATTCGAGATTCTTCTGCATCGCCTGTGCCTGTTTTGCCGAGCCTGCCATACCCACAACGATCCACATAGCTTTTCTCCTTTATGCGTCAGATTTGCCCGAAAAAACAATACCGTAAGCGGTATTAACCTGCGCTTTGCCTCTAATTTTCACCGCTGATGTGTTTTCGGTAAACTGGGCGATCATCACTTCGCCGTCGTCCAGCTTTTCCGTATGATGAAACCGTGTATCTCTCCCGCGCGTCATGCCGATAATATTAACGCCGTCTTCCAGCGCTTTGATCACAATAAAATCCTGATTATAGTTTTTGCCGTTCTCTGCATCCATCAGCTGCACCTTACCTTTACTTATAGTCATATATTAGCATATTTCTTGATTTTCTACAATATGCGAATCAGCCGAGCACCACGTTATCCTTTCCATAAGCCGTTTCCAGGCTATGTATAAGCGCGTCTGTCACCGTGACGCCGAGCGGCCCGCAAGTTTTAATCTTCTGTCCCGTCTTTTCAATCATCACCGATACGCATTCGTCTCCTGGTGATGTGCGCAGTATCTGCTTCAGCTTAACCGTATCGTCGCCCATATCCTTGGGAACACGCACGAAAAGCTTCTTGCCGTCATACTTCTCATCCTTCACCACAAACGGCCGAATATCGTCCACCAGCAGCTGCGGCGCTTCTCCTTCGCGAATATCCACCTTGCCGAGCACAGTCACAATCGCGTCTTCCGTCAGCATCGGTTCTACCTTTACAAACGCACTGGGAAAAATGATAAGCTCCATCGACCCATACAGGTCTTCCAGCCATGCATTGGCCATCAGCTTTTTCAGCTTGGTAGAGCGCCGCCTGATTCCGCTCAGTATGCCGATCAGCTCGACATCGCGCGATTCAAAGTATCTTGCCGAGTCCGCGTCGTCTGTTGCCGAGAGTATTTTAAATATGTTGACGTCCCGCTTCTCCAGCTGTTTTTTATACCGGTCGAGCGGATGCCCCGAGAGATAAATGCCTGTCGCGAGCTTTTCTATCGCGAGCAGCTTTTCCTTCGTGTATTCGGGTATCTGCTCAAAGTCGTCATGATCTCCCGCCTCCGGCATCGCGTCGAACAGCGACATCTGCCCTTCCACGGTTCTGCGTTTGGCATCCTGCGCCGTTTTCAGAACACGCTCGCAAACGGCGGCCAGCTGAGAGCGCCTGAGCCCGAGGTTATCAAAGCATCCGGCAAATATCATGCCTTCCAGCATCTTTCGGTTAATGATGCCCGCCGTACGGTTGATGAAGCTGCGAAAGCTTAAATAGTCGCCGTTGTCACGCTCCGTTACAATATCCTCGGCGGCGCGGCCCACATCGCGTATTGCCGCGAATCCGAAACGAATTCCGCCGTTTTCCGGCACAAAAAGGAACTGCGATTTGTTGATATCCGGCCCGAACACACGAATACCGCTGCTTACGCAATACTGTATATACGCGGATATCTTGTCCGGCGTGCCGATAAAGCTGTTCAGCAGCGCGGTCATATATTCCACCTTATAGTAATGCTTCAAATACGCCGTATAATACGTGATGGCAGCATAAGCGCAGGCGTGAGATTTGTTGAAGGCGTATTCGGCAAAATCCATCATCTGCTTGAATATGCTTTCGGCGGCGGCAACCGGAACGCCGCGTTTCAGCGCGCCCTCCACGCCGCTTTGCTCATCGCCGTATATGAATATACGCCGCTCTTTCTCCATCACGTCTTTTTTCTTTTTGCTCATCGCGCGGCGCACCAAATCACTGCGGCCCATTGAATAGCCCGCGAGGTCGCGAACAATCTCCATAACCTGCTCTTGATACACCATGCAGCCATATGTTTCGGAAAGTATGCGTTTGAGCCTCGGGTGCAGATAGTTCACGCTTTTCGGGTCACGTTTTGCCGCGAGGTAAGCCGGTATGCTGTCCATCGGGCCGGGCCGATAGAGCGCGATAACCACCATGATGTCGCCGAGGTTCTCTGCTTTCAGCTGCACAGCCAGCTGCCGCATGCCTGCGCTTTCCAGCTGAAATATGCCATCGGTATCGCCCGAAGCGATCAGTGCGTAAACGTTTTTATCGTCGTACTTGAGTGTGCTCAAATCAAGATGCACACCGCGCGTTTTTTCAATCAGCGCCAGCGTATGGCGTATCACCGTCAGATTTCGAAGACCGAGGAAGTCCATCTTTAAAAGGCCAAGGCTTTCCAGCGTGCCCATCGGGAACTGCGTAATCACGCTGCCGTCGCGCGGGTTGATCTGCAGCGGCACATACTCGGTGATGGGCCGGCGTGAAATCACAACGCCAGCCGCGTGTGTGGACGCGTGGCGCGGTATGCCTTCCAGCTTCATCGCGGTGTCCAGCAGTTCCTTGATTTCCGGCTTGGTTTGATATTCCATCATCAAACGCGGGTTCTCATCCATCGCACGCCGCACCGTCATTTTCAGTGCAAACGGCACCATTTTGGCGATTCTGTCCGCATCGGCCAGCGGCAGCTTCATGGCGCGCGCCACATCGCGAATCACCTGTTTGGCACCAAGCGTACCGAAAGTGATGATCTGCGCAACCTTATCTTCGCCGTATTTAGACACCACATAATCAATCACCTCCTGCCGTCGTTCAATGCAGAAGTCAATATCGATATCAGGCATGCTGATGCGTTCGGGGTTTAAAAACCGCTCAAACAGCAGCGAGTATTCAATCGGGTCGATATCCGTGATACGCAGCACATAGGCGCAAAGGCTGCCAGCCGCACTGCCGCGCCCGGGGCCAACCATAATATCATGGTCGCGCGCGTACTTGATAAAGTCCCATACGATCAGAAAGTAATCAGTAAAGCCCATGTTCTTAATAACGCCCAACTCATAATCAAGACGTGTTTTAAGCTCGTCCGTCACGGGGCTGTAGCGCTCCGCGAGCCCCTGCATGCAAACCTTCTTTAAGTAAGCGTCGTGGTCTTCCCCGCCCGGCACGGCAAACACGGGCAGATGCCGCGCATTAAAATCGAGCTTCACATCACATTTATCTGCAATTAATTTCGTGTTGCTGATGGCTTCCGGCGCATTCTTAAACAAAGCGCTCATCTCTTGTTCGCTTTTGATGTAGAACTCATCCGTGCCAAAGCGCATTCTGTCCGCATCGTCGACAAACGAGCGCGTTTGTATGCACAGCAATATATCCTGTGCCTGCGCGTCCTCACGTCTTGTGTAATGCACGTCGTTGGTCGCTACGAGCGGTATCGACAGCTCACCGCTCATTTTAATCAGCGCCGCGTTCACCTGCTTTTGTTCCGGCAGAAAATGATCCTGCAGCTCCAGATAAAAATCCTCGCCGAACATGCCCAAAAGCCTACCCGCAAGGCTTCGCGCACCCTCTATATCGCCCGCCATTATCAAGCGCGGTATATCGCCTGCAAGACAGGCCGACAGACAAATCAGCCCGTTTTTGTTCTGCTGAAGCACATCGTAATCAATACGCGGTTTATGGTAAAAGCCTTGCGTAAACCCGATGGACGAAAGCCGCATCAGATTTTCATATCCCTCTTGGTTTTTGGCAAGCAGCACGAGATGCGAGTATTCCTTCATCTCTTTTGTTTTATCATTCAAGCTGCCGGGCGCGACATACACTTCACACCCGATAATCGGCTTGATGCCGGTATCTATCGCCTTGCGGTAAAAATCCACAACGCCGTACAGCACGCCGTGGTCGGTGATGGCGATGCTGCCCATATTCAGCTCAGCCGCGCGCGCCATCACATCGCCGATGCGCGCCGCGCCGTCGAGCAGGCTGTATTCCGTATGCAGATGAAGATGCGTAAAATTCATTTGAGCCTCCGCTCTCACTATACCGTAAAAAAGGTGATGATTCAATCATACCAGGCTCGCTGTCCATAAAAAGATGCCGCAATTCACGTGTCTTATGCTATAATCGGTATCATATAACGCATGGGAGACTGAATAATTTGATGCGACAAAAAAACACACGCCTGCGGCGCGCTGCAAGATCGGTTCTGGTCATTCTGTTTTGGCTGGTGGTTTGGCAGGCGGCGGCGATGATTGTGAATAATGCGCTTTATATGCCCTCTCCGGCTGAAACCTTTGTTTCACTCGGCCGCATCGCGGTAACGCCAGATTACTGGCTCAGCATTGGGGCGACGTTTTACCGCGTCGTGCTCGGCATCGCCATTTCCTTTGTGATCGGCGTTGTTCTGGCTTACGCCGCGTCAAAATCCGGCTTGCTGGAAAGCCTGCTGCAGCCGCTGATGGCCACCGTGAAATCAACGCCGGTCATGTCGGTTATTATGCTCGCGCTGGTGTGGTTTTCCTCATCGTTTGTGCCGGTGTTCTCCTGCATACTGCTGTGCCTGCCCATCTTCTATGCCAATACGCTCACCGGCATTCGCGCCGTGGACAACCATCTGCTCGAAGTCGCACAGGTTTTCAAGGTGAAGCACCGGCGTGTGGTGCGCGAGATTGTGGTTCCGTCCGTGGTTCCGAATGTGTATGCCGCTCTCGCGGTCTGTCTCGGTTTTTCGTGGAAATCCGTGGTCGCCGCCGAGGTGCTGTCCAGCGTTAAATACTCTGTAGGCTTTAAGCTCTATGCCACCAAGTTGTATCTGAACACGGAAGAAATGTTCGCATGGACATTAACCATCATTGTCATCAGCCTGCTGGTGGAGAAGGTGTTGAAACGCGTGTTACCCGGAGGCCGTGCATTATGACCATACGCATCGAATCGCTTACCAAAAAATTTGCCGACAGCATGTTGTTTGACGGCATCAATCTGGAAATCAAAAGCGGCGGCATCACCGCTTTTATCGGTGGCAGCGGCTGCGGCAAAACGACGCTGCTGCGCTTAATCAGCGGCCTCGATAAAGATTATGCGGGCCGCATCACGGGCGTTCCTGAGCGCATTTCATTTCTGTTTCAGGAAGACCGGCTGCTGCCGTGGTGCAACGTGAAGGAAAACATCGCGTTTGCGCTCAAGGATGTAATGAGCAAAGAGCAGCTTGAGGCGGCAGTTTCGGATATTATTAAGGCGGTGCAGCTTAATGGCCATGAAAACAAGCGTCCTTCCGAGCTTTCGGGCGGCATGCAGCGGCGCGTTGCGATGGCGCGTGCGTTCAGTTATCCGGCCAAATTGCTGCTGATGGACGAGCCGTTCAAGGGGTTTGATTTAAAGCTTAATCTGGAGCTGATTTCACTTTTTTTAAAGCTTTATGAAGGCTCGGGTAAAACCGTGATCATCGTTGCGCACGAAACGGACCTGCTGGAGCGGCTGCCAAACTGCAATGTGATTGATGTGGAAGCGCTGAGCAGTGCGAAGCGAGCTGAATAGATATGGGCGTTCGAATGATTTAATAAGACTTTCAATCCACCTCTGTGGGATAATCCGGAGTGTGGCACAATGTGCCAAAGGAAGCCATCGGTTTAAATGCCGGCTTCTCTCCCCCGGTCACCTATCGGGGACAGGCCCACTTCGGGATCAGGACAAAATGCTTTTTAATATACTAAAAAAATAAATACTGACTGATTAATTCACTCTTGAATGACGCGCATATTCGTTAAATGTTGAAATTCCGATGTCTCATTTATGTTGACAGACGACTAATCGATTAACCATGCTTTAAGGTGATTACCACCAGCTCCGGCCTGTTGCCAAGCCTCAGCGGAAACAGGCTGTTGCCAAGCCCGCGGCTCACCACCATGCCTGTTTTCCCTTTAACGTGCAGCCCGCTCGTGTACTTCGGAAATATGCCCTGATGCGGCGCATACAGCCCGCCGATGATTGGCAGCCGCCACTGGCCGCCGTGCGCGTGGCCGCTCAACACCAGATTGTACCCCGCCCGCGCGTAGATATCGAACTTCTCCGGTCGATGAGCCAGCAGCAGCCGAAATCCTTTGGGGCAAGCTGCCGTAAGCTCGTTAAGCTTATGCGCAAAAACCTTGTCTGTTATTACATGGTCTTCTTTTGTTTTGGCATCCTCACGTACAGTCCTGAAAAACTGCCAGTCTTTCACGCCGACGATCGAAACCACCGCGCCTTTTCTTTCAATCGGCATGGTATCGTTGGCAATCACTTTGACGCCGTACGCTCTGAGCTTGTCAGCCAACTGTTCAAATATACCCGATGATTTTTCATGGTTGCCCGGTACATAAAAAACCGGCGCGATTTTTACAGCCTTCGCAGCCAGATCCAGCGCCGCACGCATACCGCCGCGCCGCTTATCGATAATATCACCCGTCACCGCAATAATGTCCGGCTGTATTTGCGCCATGAGCGCAGCGATTTTTTGCTGGCCCGCGCCGAAGGCTTTGTTGTGCAAATCAGAAACGTGCAGTATGGTCAAGCCATCAAATTCGCGCGGCACATCCTTGACCGCATAAGTGACATATGATACGACAAGCCCATTGTTCTGCCACCGCAAAAAAAGCACAAGCAGAAACATACCGATTAAAGCAGCCAAATAAACCATGAAAAAACCCTTTCTTTGTTAGACACATTATAACTTATCATTATGCTGAGCAAAAGGCCGATCTTACCAACCGCTATATAAAAAAGCTCCCAACGAATCGGGAGCTTTTTAAATTCGGGCAAACTGCCCTTTCAGGCAATGAAAGACTACTGGGCCTGGACGTTGGCTGCACGCAGTTTCCGGCTGTCTTTGGGGTCTTTTTCCACGTCGAAAGTCACTTTCTGACCTTCGGCAAGTGTTTTAAAACCGTTGGTGAGAATGCTGGAAAAGTGCACAAACACGTCGTCGCCACCCTCATCATTGGAGATAAATCCATAACCTTTGCTCTCATTAAACCATTTCACTGTACCTTTATACATCAAAGATACCTCCTTTTTACTATTATATCCCGTCCTGCAAAAAAAACACATGTATTTGTCAACCATGCTACGAACACATGACTGGCAAATACATGTGAATCAATCGTACATTCTGAAATACTGTTTTTAGTTTAGCACACGTTATAAACAATTGCAAGCACTGAGTTTTTCAAATTTTCAGTTAATGCCGTAACAAATCGTCAAATCTGACTGTGTTGAGATCTTGACTTCGTCAGACTATTTTCATATCACAGATGCGAGCAGCAGCAGCGGCAGTACATCGCTGTATATGTCATCAAACTGTGAGATCGGAAGCGGGTTCTTCCCCTGCCCCACCTCCACCGTATACCCCGGCCGACGGAAATCTTTGATAAACCAGTCCTTATACCCGGCGTACGACGAAATACCGGTAGCTTCCTCCAGCGTGTAGCCGCTTACCTTAGCCAATGCTTCGCCGATCTCTCTTGCTTCTTGTGTCGCCATATTTTGAAAATTCCAGAATATCACCTGCCCTTGGGAGTGAAAAGCAAGAACAAGCCGAAAATCGTGGTTGCGCGTAAAACCCGTAGTCGTTTGGGTTTCGGGCTCCGACTCAGGATAAGGGCCGGAATAACGAGTGGGCCCGGGCCCGGTGATGCCGAGTGCCGCTTCGCCCGCCTTAGACTGCTCCCATGCGGCATTGTAATTGTGGTTCAGATCCACACCGCGGATATTTGCCTGCCAGTCGGACGAAAAATCGGTGCTGCCATTGTTCCATCGTATTAAGTCGCTGTAAAACGGGTTGGTTGGCTTAAGGCCGTTCAGCACCAACTCCACGCCATCCGGGTTGACCATCGGCATTAGGTAGATGCTGCTCTGATCCCATATTTCTCCCGGAGAATAACCGGCAATTCGCTGCCCAAGCGCATAGCTACGCGCAAAATCTTCAGCAAACTTCATGAGCAGCGACGATGTGATCCATTCAAGCGAATGATGAGCGCCGTTGTAAAACACCTGATTCCTGCCGCGCCCCAGCCGTATGTAATAAAGATTTCTGCCGAGTACGCTTTGCCCTGCCACGCCTGTTTCGATAAACGGATAGAGAGCTTTAAGCGATTCCACATTTCTTTTTAAAACATCATAGGTGTAGGCGGTGTCTGTCGGCACCACACCGATGTCGTATGGAACCCTGATGCGCTGACCGACGGCAAGATTGTTCTCTTTGATATTCGGATTGGCGGCATACACAAGAGCCGGCGTTACGCCGTAGCGCCGCGCGATGGAATAGAGCGAATCGCCCGGACGAACGGTGTATATATCGTACCCGTTAAGATATGATTCCATAATCCGGTATGTGTTGAGGCCAACAATACCGTCCGGTACGAGCCCGAAACGGTTTTGAAAGTCGATAACGGCCTGCCGTGTTTGGCTGCCGAACACTCCGTCTACCGGCCCAGGGTTAAGCCCCAGTCTTATCAGCAGCGATTGAATCTCCTGCACATCCGTGCCGCGCATACCCGTCTTTAACACTCTCATCGGCTCAGCTCCTTTTGCGGTTTCCCTCCACTATTTTATTCTGAGAAAACCGCAGATGTGCGGTTGTCTTTTTTCTCGTGAAAATAGCCTGTGGAGACAGGTTAATATGATATGGTCTCTTCACGCTTCGCTCAACACTGGCAACCAATGATCGCCCCCACATTCGTGAGATTGTTGCTGCATAAACATCCGTATATGTAGGGCGCGGCATCCCTGACGCCCCGCAACCCCAAGGCG
>JAEZIW010000191.1 GCA_023436525.1 Bacillota bacterium
GGGCAGCCCCGTCTGCTCGGTCACTCTTTTGGCGGTGGTGCCTGTGCCGCAGAGAAAATGGCGCTTCAGCACGTTCTCGTTTCTTTCTACCCAGTCAATCAGATCCTGCTTACGGTTGTCGTGTGCAATCAGCGCAATGCTCTTTTGTGCATGGATCGTATGTATATTCATGATTCGTTCCTTTTGTTTGTTTTTTCATATTATATATCACTCTTCATCGCGTGGCAAACGGTAAGTACCTGTCACCACCGGTATGCTTCATTCGGACAAGCCGCATAAGGAAGCGCTTCGGGCACGAAAGTGCATTCTCAAAGGTATATTTGATCGGCGCTCACAATACTTATAACTAAACCTATTTCGTAGCTGTAAGGCGGTGTGATTTATGCACATATTTATTGTTAAGAAAAAAACCATTATTCGCGCGGCTGTCTTCTTGCTGCTCGTGGTGGGAGCCATTGTTTATACGCAGGTCGCAATGGGAGAGGCCGCTCCTGCGGTGTCAGAGTCTGATACGATGCCGATTTGCCGCGTGGCTGCGGAGGGTAAGACGGTGGCGATCACCATTGATACGGCGTTTGGCGACAAGGATTACTCCAATGAGATATTAAAAACGCTGAAAGACGAAAGCGTGCACGCGACGTTTTTTGTGATGGGGCTTTGGATGGCGGAATACCCGGATGCTGTGGACGCGATGGCCAAAGACGGCCATGAAATTGCGAGCCACTCAATGAACCATACACGCTATACCGAGATGACCGCCGATGAGATTTTGAAGGATGCCAACGATGCGGCACAGATGATATTTGACAAGACCGGCTATGATACGCGCGTGATCCGCATGCCTTACGGTGCCTTTGATTCGGCAAGCATCACGGCACTGGAGAGCGAAGGGTACATTCCCGTGAAGTGGAGCCTTGACGCAAAGGATTGGAAGGGTGCCGATGCGCAGCGGATTGCAGACGATGTGCTCGCCAAGGTGAGCAGCGGCGATATTATCATGTTCCAGAACAACATGGCAGCCACACCCGAGGCGCTGCGTGCCGTCATTCTGGGTTTGCGCGAACAAGGCTTTGAAATTAAAACCGTTTCTGACCTGCTGCTCGACGGCGATTATGTGGTGGATGCCACCGGTACACAGAGATACTTTGAAGATTAATAAACTTTCGAGGATGAAACATGCAGGACATGACAAATTGCGTCAGCATTGCGGGGCGCGTGAGCGGCCTTGAGCTGTCGCACCGGATATACGGAGAAGCGTTTTATAATTTTTATCTGGAATGTGAAAGGCTCAGCGATAAATCGGATGTGCTGCCGGTGACCATATCAGAGCGGATGCTCTCAAAGCATCCGCTGGGCGGCGGTGAGATGGTGCTGGTTAAAGGGCAGCTGCGGTCTTACAACAAGCTGGTAGACGGCAAGGTCAGGCTGTATCTCACGGTTTTTGCGCGGGAGATTTCACAGAGCGGTATATGCGTTAATGACATTGAGCTCAAAGGGTTTGTCTGTAAGCCGCCCGTATTTCGTATTACGCCGTTTGGCCGTGAGATTACGGATATGCTGGTGGCGGTTAACCGTGCGTACAACAAGTCGGACTATGTGCCGTGTATTGTCTGGGGACGAAATGCACGCTTTGCCGCCGGTTTTGAGGTGGGGGAAAAGGTGGCGCTGCACGGACGTATTCAGTCGCGCCAGTATGAAAAGGCGCTGGACAGCGGTGAAAAAACACTGCGGATCGCTTATGAGGTTTCTATCTCGCGGCTGCAAAAAGAGTGGTAATAGTTGGCCGCCATTTACCGGAAAAGCGGACAAGCCGTCTTAGAATCGCAAAACTTGTGAGAAGGGGACAATGGTGTTATAATGCATCGTGATTATTTATTAGCAGAAGGGCGACCACCATGAAAAGCAAAAGACAAAAATACGACGTGGCGATTATTGGGGGCGGTATCAGCGGTTTGATGGCGGCCCATCGGCTGTCCGTCAGCAACCCCTCGCTGCATATTGTTTTGATTGAAAAAGGAGCGGCGCTGGATGCGCGGCGCTGCCCGATGATAACGCAAAAGCTCGGCAACTGTTTGTATTGCCCCCATTGCGCCATTATGGAGGGCATGGCGGGAGCCGGTGCGTTCAGCGACGGCAAGTATGTAATATCCACCGAATACGGCGGCTGGCTGACGGATTATTTAAGCCCCACCACGGTGATCGATTATATTGAGCAGGCAGACAGGCTGCTCGTGAGCTTCGGCGCGTCCACTGACCGGTATCAGCCGGACAATGAACTCAAAAGGCTATGCATTCAGCACGATCTGCACATGCAGCAAGCGGAGCTTAAGCACCTCGGCACCGACGCGAACTATGAAACGATGAAGCGCATGATTGCGGATGTCGCGGAGCGTGTGGAGATTCTCACGCGAACCGAGGTGACGGATGTTGATAAGGATAGGCACGTGATGTATACGCCGGACGGTGAGCTGTCGGCGGATGTCATCATGTTCGCGGTGGGGCGTGTGGGCAGCCGCGCGTTTGCGCAGTGGTGCCGCAAAAACGGCGTGGAAATGACGAACAATCAGGTGGATGTCGGCGTGCGGGTGGAGCTGCCCGCAATGGTTTGGGAGCATTTCAGTAAAAAAATATACGAGCCGAAGATATGGTACAGAAGCAAACGCTACGGCGATGTAACGCGCATGTTTTGCTTTAACGAGCGCGGCAACGTGGTGATGGAGAACACGGACGGCGTGCTGACCGTGAACGGTCATTCGTATAAAGGCGAAGAAAAAAAGACGAAGAACTCGAATTTCGCGCTGCTCAGCACCATCAAGTTTACGCAGCCGTTTAAGAACCCGATTGAGTACGCGCGCTATGTCGCGTCTCTCGCGAACCTGATCAGCGGCGGCAGCGTGCTGGTTCAGCGCCTGGGGGACCTTGAAACGGGGCGGCGTACCGATGCCGCGCGGCTTAAAGCCTCCACCACCGCGCCCACGCTGGATGTGGTGCCCGGCGATTTGAGCCTGTGCATGCCCAAGCGCCAGCTGGATAACATCATTGAAACGCTGCATGCGCTGGATGGTATTGCGCCCGGCACAGCGAACCATGATACGCTGCTGTACGGTATTGAATGCAAGTATTATTCCGCGCGGCCCGCGTCGACGGAGTTTGTGCTTAACGGCTGCAAGGATATCTACGCCGTGGGTGACGGGGCCGGATTTACACGCTCATTATCTCATGCGGCAGCGCATGGGCTCTATGTGGCAGATCTGATTCTGAACAGCAAATAAACTCAAGATTACAGGTTTATTTCTTAAAAGGGATGTCACGATGAAAGTATTGTTGAATAATAAAGCGATGGACGCTTTTGAGAACTATCTGCTGGATACAACGCTTCAGATTTTCCGTGTTTTTGCAGTGTTTACATCCGTATTCAATTTGTTTCTTCTGATTCCCGATATCATGAAGCTGGATTCGCAGACGATTTGGCATGTTGTATCGGTGCGCGTTTTCTATTCAGCGGCACTGCTGAGTTCGTTGTTGTGGATTGATAAGCTGAGGAGTTACATTGCACGTTCAGTTTTGATCACTTTTTATGAGCTGTTCGCGGTGGTTGTTTTCTTATTTGTGTTTTGGATGTATCCGCAGCCGGATTTCTTAATCCAGCTGCTCGGGGTCATGGCCATCATTATCATGACATTCCTGGTGCCTAACAAGTTTGCATTTGGCATGGGCGTTGCAATTGTTTCTGGTGTGTCATATCTTCTTTTGGCACGGTACAAAATACCCTCTCTGCAGGACAATCAATTTCTGGCCGGGCTCGTTTACCTCTTTTTTGAGATCAGCGTGGGCGGCGTATTCACAATGCTTTTCAGGAGATATCAATTCCGCGAGTTTGTTGCGAAAACAGAGCTGGAGCGTATTTACGCCACAGATCCGCTGACCAAGATCGGCAACCGTATGAAGCTCGAAGAAGAGGCGGTAAAGTGGCTGACTTGCTGCGAGAAGGACAATCTGCCTTTGAGCATTGTGCTGATGGATGTGGATAACCTGAAGCAGATTAACGACAGTCACGGGCATATCGTGGGCGACACGGTGCTGTATGAGACCGCGCAGATATTGCGCGCGAACTTAAGAGACAACGATGTGTGTGTTCGCTGGGGCGGCGACGAGTTTGTGCTGTTGCTGCCGTGCATCAGGGCTGCGCAAGCCAAACAGCTGGCAACGCGTATAAGGGACGCGGTGACAAACTATGACTATTCGGCGAGAATCGATGTGTCGTGCAGCTTTGGCATCACGCAGATGCAGCGTGGGCAGAGCCTGCAAGAGCTGATTGCACAAGCCGATAAATCGATGTATCGCGCCAAAGAAGAAGGCAAAAATACGATCGTCGTGGGCGATCCGGTTAATATATAGCTTGTCGGTGAAGCCGCTTGTCTGCCAAGGATGAGCGTTTTTTGTTGAAATTCTAAAAAGAGATTGACCTTCTTCCTTGTGTAAGGTTTACAATGGGGCTGCTTAAAGGCAGACGGACGACATTTTTGAATACCCATCGCGGGTTTACGAAGCCCGCGTGAGATATTATAATTAAAATGCATAAGGAAATTGGAGGTATTATATGATTGAAATTGTCAATGTATCAAAAACGTACGGCGGACGGGTAAAGGCCGTAGACGACATCTCACTCACCGTTGAGTCGGGGTGCATATACGGATTTTTAGGACCCAACGGAGCGGGCAAAACCACCACGATCAAGCTGATCACGGGCATCATTCAGCCGGACAGCGGCACAATCCGCGTGGACGGGCGCGATACGAAAACCGACGCACTTGGCGCGAAGATGAACATCGGATTTGTGCCGGATGATCCGAACATCTTCCTTCGGCTGAAGGGCATCGAGTATCTTGCGTTTATGGCGGATATTTACGGTGTGTCTTCGGGCGATCGCAAGCCGATTATCGATGAAATGGCAAAGCGCTTTGAAATGGCGAACGCGCTCGGAGACAAGATACAAAGTTACTCACACGGTATGCGCCAGAAGATCGTCATTATGGGCGCATTGATTCATCAGCCCAGGGTATGGATACTCGACGAACCCATGACGGGGCTGGACCCCAAATCGGCGTTTGAACTCAAAACGATGATGCGCGAGCATGTTGATAAGGGCAATACGGTGTTCTTCTCGACGCATGTGCTTGAAGTGGCGGAGAAGGTGTGCGACAAGGTGGCGGTAATCGGGTCAGGTCACATTCTTTATGCGGGCAGTATTCAGGAAATGAAAAAGAGCAGCGACTCGTCACTTGAAAAAATGTTTTTGGAGATGACGCAAAATGCATAAAATATTGATTTTGACAAGGATATTGCTCAAGGGCGGCGGGGGATTCACCGGCGGCCCGGAAAGCAAAAAGGGGAAAAGCCGCTGGTGGCTGATACCGCTGCTGCTGCTGTTTGCGTTCGGCAGCTTCGCCTTTTCCATTGTCTTCATGACGTTTGGTCTGTATGACTTTTTAAACCCGATGGGCGCTGCCGATGCGATTATATCGCTCGCGTTCGGCGCGACCTCGCTCGTGGTTTTCCTGTTCGGTGTGTTTTACGTCGTGTCGGTGATGTATCATGCGGACGATGTATCGCTGCTGCTCGGTCTGCCGCTGCGGCCGTATCAGATACTCGGCGCGAAGTTCGTCACGCTGGTGGTCTACGAATATATATTTGAAGCGTTTATTCTGGTGCCCATGCTGGTGGCTTACGGTATTAAAAGCGGCGCCGGTGTGCTTTACGTGGTTTATTCCGTCATATTGTTTGCGCTGCTGCCGATTATCGCGCTTGTGCTGGCGGCCGTGATCGTGATGCTTGTGATGCGTTTTACGCGTTTTGGCAAGAACAAACAGGTGTTCAACTTTGTCGGCGGCATTATAGCCATCGCGGTGGCGATCGGCTTCAATATCTTCATACAAACATCGGTGAATAACATCAGCAGTGATCAGCTGCTGGCTTTTGCCACCGGGCAGTCGTCATTGTCTGCGATTATGAGCCGCATATTCCCGGGCATCGGCTTTGCGTCGGCGGCGCTGTCTCAGAGCGCGGCGCTTTCGGGGCTTTGGAACCTGCTGCTGTTTGTGCTTTGTGCGGCGGCGGCTACGGGAGTATTTTTGGGCATCGGCCAGCTGATTTACTTCCAAGGGCTCGCGGGTGTCACTGAATCGGCAGCCAAGAGAAAGAGACTCTCCAGCGAAGCGTTTGAAAAGAGCACTGTGCGCGCGTCGGTCACGAAGGCGTATGTGATGAAAGAGCTGCGGCTGCTTGTCCGCTCGCCCATCGCGTTTTTAAACTGTGTGCTGATGAATTTCATCTGGCCGGTGCTGATGCTCGTGATGCTGATGGGATCCGGGCAGCTGGAAACGCTCAAGCCTTTTATTACGGCAATGGACAGCGGATTGCTGATCGCAATACTTGTGGGCATGGGCGCGTTTATTTCCAACGCGAATCTGATTACGAGCACTGCGATTTCACGCGAGGGCAGAACGTTTTATTTTGCCAAATTCATCCCCGTGAGCATGAGCAAGCAGCTCGATGCCAAGGCGATATCGGGTATACTGCTCTCGAGCGTGGGTTTGGTGCTGCTGGCGGTGCTCGCCGTGATAATGGGCGCGGGCATCTTGACGGCGTTGGTCGCGCTGATTCTCAGCCTCGTTGCTTCTGTCGGAGGTTCATATATGGGTCTGCTCATTGATGCTGGGCATCCCAAGCTCAATTGGATGAACGAGCAGCAGGCCATCAAGCAGAACGCAAACGGCATGCTTCAAATGCTGGTGGGTGTGATTTTTGGTGCGGCGATCATCGTTCCCGTGGCTGTTTTCGGCATGCCTGACATCCTCGCCATCGTCTTCGTGGCGGTGCTGGTGCTGATTGTAACCGTGGTCTCAAGGCAGCGTGTGATTAAAGGCTCAGCTGCCAAGCTCGAGCAAATGGATGTTTGATTTTCCAGCGATGGTGTGATATTGTCGGTGTATTATTAATATTTTAAATAAAGGAGTGGAGACTATGGTATTAGCAATAATCGGCGGCATCGTGCTGATTCTCATCATATGGATTATCGCCTCGTATAACGGCTTTGTGAAGCTGAAAAACAGCATTGAGGAAGCGTTTTCCACGATGGATGTTTACCTCAAAAAGCGCTACGACCTGATACCGAACCTTGTGGAAACGGTGAAGGGCTACGCGAGCCACGAAAAGGAAACGCTCGAACGCGTGATTGCGGCGCGCAACATGGCCGCTTCCGCCACCACGATGGAAGGGCGAATTGAGGGAGAAAACCAGCTGCAGGGCGTGCTGAAAAGCCTGTTCGCGCTGGCCGAAGCTTATCCGGATCTCAAAGCGAATACGAACTTCCTTGAGCTGCAGGGCGAGCTGAGGCGTATGGAAGAGGAAATCGCGAATGCAAGAAAATACTACAACGCGGTGGTGAAGACATACAACACCAAGCGGGAGATGTTCCCGAGCTCCATCATTGCGGGGTTGTTCCACTTTGATAAGAAACCCCTGTTTGAGGTTAATAGCGAGCAGGAGAGAGAAAACGTCAAGGTTCAGTTCTAAACGTTACGTTTGCAGCGGGCGCATACCAAATGGGTTTGCGCCCGTTTCCATGTTTTTAACAGGCACCCAAGGCGTACCGCGTCAACAG
>JAEZIW010000233.1 GCA_023436525.1 Bacillota bacterium
AGTATATTCTGCGCGTTCTGCAGCTCATGCGTCAAATTGATGATTTTGATGCTGCCCTCGCCATATTTGTTGAGCAGACGGCCGGTGCAGTTATCGATTACGCTGTCCAGCACATCCGTGTTATGCACACTCACGGATATCTCATCCACATAGTTGTTGGAAAACATCGACGTGAACGTTGTAACGGGAATATAGCACTTGCCCGAAAAAAATGAGGAATAGATCGATTGATCCTCTTCTTCCACACCGATCACGGTATACTTTTGCCCGTTGATGCTGACTTGCTTGTCTATCGCATCCGCGCTGCCAAATAGCGTCTCCTTGGCTCCTTGGCTTAATACAACCACGCGGCGCGCATATTCCAAATCCTTCTCCGAAAGCCCGCGTCCTTCAGAAAACGACATTTGCTCCATGTTGAAAAGCGACGATGTTGTGCCCACCACGTCGGATACGATATTGGTATCTCTGTAAGAAAGATACGTTTTTTGATAGGCACTGGGCGCAACCTCACTGACACCTGTCACATTATTGAGCATCGTGGCGTCGTTCAGCGTCAGCAGATCGTTGGGGCCGCGCAAGTCGTTCGGGAAGAACCAAACCCTGTTAATGCCGAATTTCTGCAGCTCCGAGTTGATCATCGCCTGGCCGCCATTACCCACGGAAATCACGGTGATCATCGACGCGATGCCGATCATAATGCCGAGCACGGTTAAGGCGGTGCGAAGCCTGTTTTTCTTAATCTGGTGGGCAGCGATGCCGATATAATCCGATATTTTCATGAGCAGTCTGCCTCGTCGACAATCAAACCGTCTTTGAGAACGATAATGTCGTGCGCAAAGGCAGCAATATTGCGTTCGTGTGTAATCAGCACAATGGTGGCGCCTTGCATATTGAGTTCGCAGAGCATACGCATGATGTCGTCTCCGGTGCGGCTGTCAAGGTTACCTGTCGGCTCGTCCGCGAGTATCAGGCTCGGTGAATTCACAAGCGCACGTGCAATGGCCACGCGCTGCCGCTGGCCGCCCGAGAGCTGGCATGGCAGATGTCCGGCCCGGCTGGTCAGCCCGGTTAGTTCGAGAAGCTCGGATGATTTTCTGCGCCGTTCCCTCGGCGGTATCCCCGAATAAACCATGGGCAGCTCAATGTTCTGCCGCGCTGTGAGCGACGGCAGCAGATAAAACGACTGAAATATGAAGCCGATGCGGCGGTTGCGCAGATACACCTTGCTTTGTGTGCTGAGTCGCTTCACGTTTGTGCCCGCGAATATATAGTCGCCGTTTGTCTGGCTGTCGATGCACCCTAAAATATTCATCAGCGTAGTTTTACCGGAACCGGACGGCCCCATAACGGCGAGAAAACCGCCTTGCGCAATTTTCAATGAGACACCCTGCAGGGCATGAACGCGCGTTTCGCCGCGTCCGTAGGTTTTATAAAGATCATTCACCTCGATCATAACTGACATGCTGGCCCTCCTTAATGTTCTGTGGCGTTGTGATGATTTGGTCTCCCGCACTAAGGCCGCGGACAACTTCTGCGCTTGATTCATTTTCAAACCCGAGAACAACGGTGCGTTTTTCCGCAATACCGTCTTCATTCACGACAAACACGCAATTGTCATCCGTCAGGCAGTCAAGCGGAATGCTGAGCACGCCGTTTTTGCTGCTGAGTATAATCTTTAAATCCACAACCGCACCGATCATTTTATCAAAAGCCTTGTCCGGCGTGATTTCGATTTTTGTCATCGTATCAAAAGAAGAGGCATCTCCCACGTCTGTCGCAGCGGCACCGATGTGCGATATGGTGCCTTTATAGCGCCCACTTCCGCCGCTGATCATCACGTCCATACCCTCTTTGAGGCCATTCAAGTCTTTTTCGTATACATAGCCGGTAATCAGCTTATGGTCGGTGTCCGCAATCACCATGGCAGGGATGCCGGGGGAAAGCACTTCGCCCACATTCACATTAACCGAAACAACGGTGCCCGAAATGCGGCTTTTGTACGTCATGCCGTTCACAAGGCTGTTAAGCCGGTCAACGGCGAGAGCGGCAAGCTCAAGCTGGCTGTCAAGGCCGAGATCCGCTATGTCCGGCTCACTCAAATTCGGAATATCTGATAGGCTCTGCGCGAGCGATGCTGAGGTTTGGCTGATCGCTTCTGCCGTATCGCTGCCAAAGGCTTTGTTAAAAGAATCGTAATCGTACCCGGTGGACTGGGACAGCGCCAGCGCAAGCTTGGCCTTTTCCTCGGCCAGCCCGGATGTGCCGCCCTGTGCCATCGCCATTTGCGTGCCGGATTCGCTGATCGCTTTGTATTTTAATTGCGCTTCCTTCAGCTGCGCTTTGGCCTGCGATGCATCGAGGTCAAACAACACGTCGTTCTTTTTAACGCGGCTGCCTTCCAAGACGTTTAGCGACGCGACGGTGCCGCCCGTTTCGCTCATGACGCTGTACATCGTTGCGGGCTCTACTTTTCCTGAGAACTCAAGCGTATTGGATAGATCTGCGGTTGTTACCTCGTATAAGCTGACCAAGGTGACAGGTTCACCCTCGTTAAAATATAAAAACCAGCCAAGTGCAATCACGGCCAGTACGCTAAATAACAGAATCACTTTTCTCATGCGGTTAGCCCCCCTTTAATTTGCGTGTGATTTCTATTGTATTTTGGCAGTTTTGCAGCTTCGTTATTCCGAAAAAAGAGGTTGCATTTTTATGCATTTTAATGTATATTTATAAATAGTTAAAATAAGGAGGCAAATGAAGTGGTCAAAGTCAGCGTTGTCGGTGCCACAGGATACGCAGGTGCAGAGCTTATGCGGCTGCTCGTATCTCACAAAGAGGTCACTATTGTGCATGCCGCGTCGAAAAGCTATGCGGGGCAAAAATTAAGCGCGGTATACCCGAGCTTCACCGGCTGCGATATCATTCTCGACGATATTGATTTGGAAACATTCTCTCACGACAGCGACATCGTGTTTACATGCCTGCCGCACGGCGCATCGGCCGAAGCGGCTGCTGTGCTGCTGAAGGGCGGCACGCGCGTGATTGATCTGTCGGGAGATTTTCGATACAACGATGTCAGCGTATACGAAGCGTGGTACAAAATACCGCATGGCGCGAAGGAACTGCTTGCTCAAAGCGTATACGGCCTTTCTGAGATATACCGCGAGCAGATAGCGAAAGCCAGGCTGATCGGCAACCCCGGCTGCTACACCACCTGCTCCATACTCGCGTTGTATCCGCTGCTTAAAGCAGGTGTGATTGACCCGAAGGGCATCATTATCGACGCGAAATCCGGCGTAAGCGGTGCGGGACGCAGCGAGAAGCTGCCCAACGCGTTTTGCGAGGTGGATGAATCCGTGAAGGCGTACGGCGTTGCGACGCACCGCCATACCTCCGAAATCGAGCAGGAGCTGTCGCAGGCGGCGGGCGAAACGGTGGTGCTCTCGTTCACACCGCATCTGGTGCCCATCAAGCGCGGCATCATCTCCACAATGTATACGACGCCCAAAACAGGAATCACCGAAGCGGACATTATGGACGCATATATGATGTATAAGGATGAGCCGTTCGTCAAAATTTACGAAAACTCACTGCCCGAAATCAAGCATGTGAACGGCAGTAATAATTTGGGGATCGGTTTTGTGCTCGACAAACGCGCGGGGCGCCTGGTGGTTGTATCGTGCCTTGATAACCTGATCAAAGGCGCGGCGGGGCAGGCCGTTCAGAACATGAACATTATGTGCGGCTTTAACGAGCGCGAAGGATTAAGCGAGACGGGATGGTATTTATAATATGGATAAGTTTTTTGAAAAAGCCAATATACTGATTGAGGCGCTGCCGTATATCCGGCGGCTTTCAGGCAAAACGGTCGTCATCAAATACGGCGGCGCGGCGATGCTCTCGGCGGAGCTGTCCGAGAAAATTATGCAGGACATCACGCTGTTAAAATACGTCGGCATGAACCCGATTGTGGTGCATGGCGGCGGCGGCGACATTAACAAGTTGCTCAAGCTCTATGAAATCGAGCCTTTGTTTCATAACGGCCTTCGTGTAACCGATTCGCAGACGATGGATGTTGTGCAGATGGTGCTGATGGGCAAGATCAACAAAGATATCGTTTCGCACCTCGGTATCGCGGGCGCGAAGGCCATCGGCCTTTGCGGTAAAGACGCGATGCTGATTAAGGCCGAGAAGATGCTCGGTGACGACGGGTATGACCTCGGGCACGTGGGCAGAATTACCGAGATCAACACCAAGCTATTAAACACGCTCGCGATGGATGAATATATTCCGGTTATCGCACCCATTGGCGTGGGTGAGAACGGCGAGAGCTTCAATATCAACGCCGACACGGTGGCGGGAGAAATTGCCTCGGCGCTGTGCGCAGAGAAGCTGATATTCTTAACGGACATCGACGGTATTCGCAGTGTTCCAGACGATCCGTCAACACTTGTATACGAAATTTCCATCGATGAGATTTACGGCTATATTAACAAGGGTGTGATATCGGGCGGCATGCTGCCAAAGGTGGAAGGCTGCATCAAAGCGATTAAAAGCGGCGTGAAACGCACGCATATTCTGAACGGCACGATTCCGCACCCGATACTGCTCGAAATCTTCACGGATACCGGCATCGGTACAATGGTAAGGGAGTAAAAGGATATGAATGTTGATGGCATTGCAAAACTCGATCAAAAATACTACAGCCCCGTTTTCGGAAAACGGTTACTTGTCAGCTTTGTGAAGGGCGAAGATGTTTATCTGATAGACAACGAGGGCAAGCGCTACACCGATTTTCTTTCGGGCATTGCGGTGAATTGCTTTGGTTATTCGGACGACGGGCTGAAAGCAGCGCTCTGCGATACCGTAAACAGCCTGATGCACACGAGCAACTACTTTTATAACGAGACACAGGCGAAGCTGGCTCAAAGGCTTTGCGAAGCCACAGGGTACGACAATATCTTCCTCGGCAACAGCGGCGCGGAAGCGATTGAGGGTGCGTTGAAGCTTGCACGCAAATTCCATTTTGCCGCGGAGAACCCGCGCGCGGAGGTGGTCACCATGCAGGGGAGCTTCCACGGGCGCACGCTCGCGACGCTGGCCG
The DNA here is from genome assembly GCA_023436525.1 of Bacillota bacterium. Classification (GTDB taxonomy): domain Bacteria; phylum Bacillota; class Clostridia; order Christensenellales; family SZUA-584; genus SZUA-584. The sequence continues at coordinate 5,105 of JAEZIW010000233.1, forward strand.
CGACAGGACAGGAAAAATTTCATATTCCGTATGAGCCGCTGATGCCAAGCTTTACTCATGTGCCGCCGAATGACATTGCCGCTCTAGAAGCGGTTGTGAGCGAGAAAACCGCCGCGGTGTTGATTGAACCCATCATGGGCGAGGGCGGCGTGATACCGATGACGAGTGAATATTACAAAGCGGTGCGGCGGGTATGCGACAAGCACGGTGCGCTGATGATTGCGGATGAAATACAAACGGGCATGGGGCGCACGGGTGAACTGCTTGCGTCTCTGGCGCTCGGCGCCATTCCTGATATCGTGGTGCTTGCAAAATCGCTCGGTGCGGGCGTGCCGATTGGTGCGTTTCTCGCGCGCGGCAAAGCGGCCAACGCATTTGCGGCGGGGGATCATGGTTCCACCTTCGGCGGGAATTACCTGGCCTGCGCGGCCGCCTATTACGTGACGAACAAGCTGCTCGATACGGATATTTTGCAGCATGTTAAAGAAACAGGCGTTTATTTCAAAGACCGGCTTGCGGCGCTCCAAGACGCCTGCCCTGTCATCAAAGAGGTGCGGGGGAACGGCCTGATGCTCGGGCTCGATTTGGAGGCTTGCGTTTCGGCCCTGGAAATGAAGAAGAAGCTGCTCAGTGAAGGCTATGTTACGGCGACGGCGGGCGTGAATGTCCTTCGGTTCCTGCCGCCGTATGTGATACAAAAAGAGCATATCGACAGCCTGATCGGTACACTGAAAAAACTGCTTGCATAAACACAGGTGCCGATAAAGTGGTAAGTGTCATTTTTAGCGAAATTGATCGATTACTCAGTGGACTGACATCTCTTGGTTAAAGCGTTTTTCCATTGGGATGATTTCCACTTCGAAGTCGCGTCGCTTTGCCCTCAGAATCATTATGCACTTTTGTACCGCAATAAACGAAAAGCAACGGTAGCGGTCATTCTGATGGAGCGGAGCGACAGAAGAATCTGTTAACAGATCCTTCTTCGCTACGCTCATCATTACGAAGTGGACTGGATGACCTGAAAAGTTGCTTTGCATAGCCAAGAAGAGAGAGGCTTTTTCTACATAATGTATAAGTATCTCGGAGGATTTAAATGCCCAAAAGAGATGATTTGAAAAAAATACTTGTGATCGGCTCCGGCCCGATTGTGATCGGCCAGGCGGCGGAGTTTGACTATTC
>JAEZIW010000015.1 GCA_023436525.1 Bacillota bacterium
TGAGGTGGTAATGTGCGTCGGCGGCAGTTCATCAAGGCAAACCGCGCTGACAGACGGCAAACCGTCGGACCTTGCCATTATTGCGATTATCGATTCGGTGGAACTGAGAGGCAATCTCGTTTTCAGAAAATTTGAACTAAAAGATGAACCCACAGCAAAAAAGTAGTAATGAGGTTTTGATATGAGTTTAACGGACGAGCAAATCAGAAGTATTGTAGACGACACAGTCAAGCAATTGGTTGGGTCGAGCGGCGTGTCCAGAACAACAGGCAGCGTGCCCGGAGTAACGGACAGCGTGGTTAATGTGACTGACAGCGCGGCTAAAGTATCGGCAGGCAGATGGCTTTGTGATACAGCAGAAGAGGCCATAGAGTCTGCGAAAGCAGCCCAGATAGAGCTGAGCCTGTTAACGCTTGAAAAAAGAGGGCAGATTATTGATGCCATGCGCGAAGCCAGCAAAAAAAATGCCCGTTATTTGGCGGAACTTGCAAACAGCGAAACGGGCTATGGCCGTGTGGATGACAAGGTGAAGAAGAATCTGCTGGCGGCAAACAAGACGCCTGGCATTGAGGACCTCACTGCAGACGCGATTTCCGGCGATTTTGGATTAACACTGATCGAACGTGCGCCGTATGGCGTCATCGGGTCCATCACGCCGTCCACAAATCCGCCGTCCAGCGTGATCAACAATTCCATCAGCATGATTGCGGCAGGCAATTCTATCGTTTTCAACCCGCACCCGGCGGCTAAAAAAGTGTCCATCGAGACGATGCGCATACTTAATGAAGCTATTGCGGCAGCGGGCGGCCCCTCAACGTTGATCTGTACGGTCAAAGAACCCAGCTTAGAATCGGGCAAAACGATCATGGAACACCCAGATGTTCCGCTGCTGTCGATAACGGGCGGTGAAGCAGTTGTGAAGGTGGCCATGAAGACAGGTAAAAAGGTTATTGCAGCCGGCCCCGGCAATCCGCCGGTCATCGTTGACGATACGGCCATCATTCCACAGGCTGCGAAGGATATTGTAGATGGTGCCAGCTTCGATAATAATGTGCTGTGTATTGCCGAAAAAGAAGTGATTGCGTTTGAAAACATCGCAGAGAAGCTGATGAGCGAAATGGTGAAGAACGGCGCGTTTCGAATTTCAGGCGCGGATATCAATAAAGTCGTTAATACTGTGCTCGAAAATAAGGACGGCAAATACACACCAAACCGTAAATTCGTGGGCCGCGATGCAGCTGTGATACTCAAAGCCAGCGGCATCGACTTCACGGGTGAACCTCGTCTGGTTATTGCCGCGGTCGATTTTAATCATCCGTTTATCAACGTGGAAATGCTGATGCCGGTGCTTGGCATCACGACTGTGCGTTCGATCGACGAAGCCATAAGAAAAGCGATAAAGGCTGAAAACGGCTGCCGGCATACGGCAATGATGCATTCACAAAACGTCTCGCATCTGTCAATGGCGGCTAAGGCACTGAACACGACGATTTTCGTCAAGAATGCACCGTCGTACGCAGGGCTCGGGTTCAATGGTGAAGGCTTTACCACCTTAACCATTGCGACACCGACCGGTGAAGGCCTTACAAGCGCGAGATCATTTACGCGCTTAAGGCGCTGTGTTCTGTACGGTAATTTTAGAATCGTATAGGTGAATGCGGTTGGCGGCGGCCATACCCGCAATGAATGCGGTGCTGCGGCCGAGCAATGTGCAGGGGATGGTTGCAGGGGCGGTTTGATGCCGTTCATGCACCCTGAAATATGAAAACAATGTTGAAAAAAAGAATTGTATAGAAAAGGAGAAACAAAAATGGCAAAAGAAGCACTTGGAATGGTTGAAACGAAGGGCCTTGTGGGCGCGATTGAAGCGGCCGACGCGATGGTGAAAGCCGCAAATGTTACGTTGATGGGCAAAGAACAGATTGGCAGCGGTCTTGTGACTGTGATGGTCAGAGGTGATGTTGGCGCGGTGAAGGCAGCGGTGGATGCCGGTGCGGCAGCGGCCAAGAGAGTCGGCGAGCTGTTCGGCGTTCATGTCATACCGCATCCGCATGACGATGTTGAAGGCATACTGCCCGGACAGAAAGCAGCACCCAAAGCGGCAGCAAAATAAGCTGGCACAACGCCGGAGGTAAAAAGCTATGTATACCGGCAAAGTGGTCGGGTCGGTCGTTTCCACAGTGAAGGATGAGGGGCTTATCGGGATTAAGCTGCTTTTGGTTCAGTTGATTGAAAACGGTAAACCCGGCAAAACGATAGTCGCCGGCGATCAGACAAGGCAGGCAGGAAACAACGATTTTGTGTATCTGATTGGATCTAAAGAAGCGAGCCTGATATTCCGCAGCGGATTGGTGCCTGCTGATGCTGCCATCGTCGGCTTTATCGATGACTACAATGAAAGATTATAACCTTATAGTCAGCATGAAAGGAGTTTTCCAATATGGAGAAACAAGCACTGGGCATGGTTGAAACCAAAGGTCTTATCGGCTCAATTGAAGCAGCCGATGCGATGGTTAAAGCGGCTAATGTGAAATTGATCGGCAAAGAACTCATCGGCAGCGGTCTCGTCACGGTGATGGTGAGAGGCGATGTCGGCGCGGTGAAGGCAGCGGTTGATGCAGGCGCTGCAGCAGCGAAAAGAATCGGGGAGCTTGTCAGCGTCCACGTGATCCCGAGCCCGCACGAAGATGTGGAAGACATTCTGCCTAAGTAAGCAGGTAACAGCTTGAGAATAGCGAGAGTTGTTGGCAATGTTGTGTCCACAATAAAAGATTATAATTTCCAGGGCCATAAGCTGATGATCGTTGAGTTTATCAGCTTGGATGGCACGCCCATTGAAACGAGGCAGATTGCTTTTGACTGCGCGGATTCCGGGCCGGGAGACATTGTTCTTGTTAACGTTGACGGCGGTGCCGCCAAGATGTTTTTCAACGACAATGATCTGATTGCGGACTGGACGATATGCGGCGTTATTGATCATTACATGGCAGATGGGCAGATCAGAAATCCACATAATATTTAACTGACTAGGCGGGTGAAAGTTTTGGATATTGAGAATATCATTGCGCTGGTTACCGATATGGTTTATGCGCAAATAGAAGGAGCCGAAGCATCGAGCCAAGGTGGGGCAGATATTGCACGCACCATAGAGCATTCGCTGCTCAATCCGGATGCGTCGGCTGAAGTGATTCGCAAGGGTTGTGAGGAAGCGAGGAAGTACGGTTTTGCCAATGTGTGCGTGTCTCCGTATTTTGTGAGAATGGTAGCCGATATACTGTCTGGAACCAACGTGGCTGTATGTACGGCGGTTGGTTTTCCGCACGGTGCGGCTTCCACGAAGGCAAAGTGTGCCGAGATTCGCGAAGCGATTATGAACGGCGCGACGGAGCTTGATGTATCGCTGATGATTGTTGCGGCCAAATCCGGCGATTTTGAGGGGCTGAAAAAGGATCTGAGTGAAATGGTTTCGGTGGCGGGCGGCAGAGCAAAAATTAAGGCCATCTACGAGCAGGGCGTGCTGACCGATGAAGAGAAAGAAAAGACGCTTTGCATCGCGGCACAGTGCGGTGTAGACTACATAAAAATCTCAAACGCGCTGACCGGAAAGAAAGCGTGCGTGGAAGACATCAATTATGTCCGTTCAATAATCGGTAAAAAAATCGGCATTAAGATTGACGGCGGCATTAAAGATGCCGCAAAAATCAGAGAACTGATGGCGGCGGACGCTCAGCGTTTTGGATGCAGCGCTTCGGTTCAGATTGTTACAGGCGCATAATAGACATTTGTTGAAAAAAGGTTGATTTTTAATCATTCATCATTACAAAATTTAAATGATGTACTGCCTCTCTCTTTATAATAGAGCCTCCGCAGGGTGTGCCCCCTGAAGGAGGTTTTGTTTTGGGATGACACATTTAATTCAACGAGGGCGCTATAAGGCTACTCCTCGAGGAGAAGCTGTCGCCGACAGGCGACTGATGAGGTGTCCGTTTTGACAGCTTTCTGATTACACCTCATCGTGCTTCGCACCACCTTCTCGTCTAGGAGAAGGCTATTCCAGCTAAACTTTTCTCCAGCGATAAGCATTTCACGCAAAATGATTCTATCACCAGTTTGGTTCATATTGTCAGGTGCTATAGACACAAAAAAGATCAGCCCGTTTGAATGGACTGATCCTTATCGTATTCCTTAAATGCTTCCGTCAGTTCTTTTTTAATTAGTACTTTCCGAAGCCATCATCATCATGGCTGCCAAACCGGGCATCGTCCGTTAAATCAATCTTCGGCTGATTATCCGGCAGCAGCGGCTGATTGGAACCGATTCTAACCAAATCAAAATCTGCATCGGATGCCTCGTCAAGTGTAAACCGGCGCACCATCTCTTTAAGGCGCTCTGCCTGCACCGCAAGCTCCTCAGAAGATGCTGCCGCTTCCTGAGCCGCCGCCGAGCTGTTTTGCACCACGTCGGAAAGCTGATCCAGCCCGGTATCAATCTGAGAGATGCCGGTTGCCTGCTCATTTGAGGCCACGGCAATTTTGCCGGACAAATCAACGATTTTCTTAATGCTGTCGACAAAGCTCTGCAAAACGATGGCCGTATCGTCCGCAATCTGTGTGCCGGCAGCTGTTCTTTTCATAGAACCTTCAATAAGCTCGGTGGTCTGCTTTGCCGCTTCTGCGCTTTTGGCTGCGAGATTTCGAACTTCTTCCGCCACAACCGCAAAGCCTTTGCCGTGTATTCCGGCTCGTGCCGCTTCCACCGCCGCGTTCAGCGCCAATATATTGGTCTGGAAGGCAATGTCGTCAATCACCTTGATGATTTTTGAGATGCTGGCAGACGACGCATTGATCTCCTTCATCGCGGTTTGCAGCAACGCCATTTTTTCGGTGCCGCTCGAAACCACATCCATGGCCGAATACGAAAGCGCGCTTGATTCGTTGGCGCTTTGAGAATTGCGCTTGGTTTTGTCGGAAATTTCAGTGAAGGAGGCACTGATTTGCTCAAGGGCACCGGCTTGCTCGGTTGCTCCCTGAGAGATTTCCTGGCTGCTGGCCGAAAGCTGTGCCGCACCGCTGGCCACTTCCGCAGAGGCTGTATTGATCTCGTGGAGCACCTGATTAAACGATGCGATGCTTTTATTGACGGATTCTTTTATTGCCGCAAAATCTCCCTTGAATTCGGAAGAGATGCTCACGGTCAAATTGCCGTTCGATATATCTGAAAATACCCTGTTGATTTCAGCGATATAGTCTTTGAGCGTTGCCATTGTTCCGTTCAGCGTATTTTTAATGATTGCAAAATCACCTTTGAAATCGCCCTCTACGCGAACATCCAGCTCGCCATCGGCCAGTTTTTCCAGCACCGCAGACGACTCGTTGATCGGAGCAATCATTGTATCCAGTGTCGAATTGATGCCTTCAACAATTGTGCGGTATGCGCCTTGGTGCTTTTCGGCATCCGCGCGAATGGAAAGCTGCCCTTCAGCTGCGGCGCTGATCAGCATACTGGTGTCATCTGTTAAGGTGCGTATTGTCGTGATAATCGTTCGAACAGCTTCACGCATTTGCCCGATCTCATCGGTATGTGCCCGCCCGGACACATCGATATCCAAATCGCCCGATGCCAGTTGTTTTACTTCTTGGGTAAGCTTTTTAACAGGCTTGCTGATTCCGCGCGAAATCGAAATACCGATAACAACGGCAATGATGAACAGCGCAGCTGTTGCCACGACCGTGATATTGAGCACCTGCATAGCCGTTTGTTTGTTGGCCGCATAAATTGTGGATGCGTTGCTGGTAATTACGTAAATAAGGTCATTGAGGTCTTTTTCAATTTTTGTTTCTGCGGTACGCAATGGGCCGGATTTCGAGATTTGATCGAACAGCGCGTCTGTGTTTCCAAGCTTAGCTTTCATAATCAAATCGTCAAGGTTTTTAATGTAGTCATTGAAAGTGTCATTGATTTCAGTGACTTTTGAGGCATGCTCGTCGGGTATGGATGCTTGAAGCACAGACAGTGCCGATGATATGCCCGTTTTTTTACCCGTCAATTGTGAGAATAGTGATGACAGCATGGCGGAGTTTTCTTCCAAGACAAGCTGGCGTAATTGCATACGCAATACCTGGAAGGAATTCAATGTGCTGAACGCGTCCTTCGCCGGCTGCAGAATTTGTGTATACATGCCTTCGGTGGCGCTGCTTGTTTGCATTAAGCTTAAAACAGCGTAGCCGCCCATCAATGTGCTTAAAACCGCAATAATCAAAAATGCGGTTAAAAGCCTGGGTGCAATTTTTATATTACCCAAGAGTGTACGCTTGTTTTTGAGTTTCTTTTCTTTTTGTTTTTGAGAAGGGTTTTTTGGGCCCTGCTTTTTGAATAAACTTTTCATCATCATGTGGTCTCCCATCTTTTGTTTATGTATTCATAATAGGGATATACAACCTGCTGAGGGTTTTATATCAAACATAAAAGTCTGTTCTTCGAATAAATTTATGCTGCTGATTATTGACATTTGACATGACTTGTGTTAATAACAATGTTATTGTAGTATTTTCTTTAACAAATGTCAAGATTTTTGCCTTTTCGATCTTGAACTCACAGCTTGTAAGACGTATGATTAATTTGTAATATATACAAACAGTTGCCTAAGGAGACTAACATGAAAGCAAAGACAACACTATTTTTACTAATAATCGCCATTGTTTTTACAACAGCATGCGCTATTTCCGACGGCAACCAAAACCCGAATGCCAATGTGACAAGAGAAGAAGCTGTTCAAACGATAAAGGACATCAGCAAAGGCACGGGTGATGCGGATATCAAATCGTATCCCGACAGGGACCAGATAGAAAACGACGTCAGATATTACTACGTTGAGGTTGTTTTCGCGAACAAAATGGGGGCGGCATATTTTGTTGACGAAAACGAGGGGCAAGTGTTTGTTGCGTTTGGCGGTGAAGTGGACACGAGCAACCCTTTGCCTAACTTGGATGTCAGTGAACCCGAAGCATCAGCACAGGGTTCTGCGGATAAGTCCGGCGTTGCCGACATTAACGCTGAGCCGTCGTCAGCCATCAAAGACATATTTGATATCATCGGGAAAACGAGCGAGCAGGTTGAGCAAAAATTCGGCGGCAGCTACAAAAAGGTATCGATGAATTATGACGGCTTGATGGAAGGCTTCTTTTACAGCGATCTTGGGCTGACGGCCGCGTTCGGCAGCGACGGAGCTGTGGCCTTTGTATATTGCACAGACAAGATAGACATCAACGGTGCGCGCTCAGGTATGGACTTTTCGCAGATTCAGGAGAAGCTGGGCGAAACTGTGCTGAACCAAAAATGGGCCGATACCCCGATCAATGCCGCTTTTGAAATCAAGTACAATTTCGACGGCAGGACAGTTGTTTTCTTCTCTCAGCATAAAGACGGAGACAACTGTATCATGAGCATAAGCTAAACGATTCTTAAGTCCAGATAATTTAACCAAATCGATTCATATATCATATCAACGGCATTCGGTTGAATACTTTAACAAAAGGGCTGTCAGCTTACTTAATTAACAAGTCTCTGACAGTGAAATGTTGACGAATGTAATAACAAATGTTATAATCCGCACGAAAGCCATATTTTTATAAAAGCGAGCGGAAGCGATAAGGTGCGTTGTCGGTCTGCGGCAGTCAAACGAATGGCCGCACTGTATAAAGCACTTTACCGCGAAGCCGCCCGCACCTCAGTTGGCCGGTGTGCCGAGCTTAACCAAAATGACAGTTGACCATTTTTCTTTGACCTTTGAACCGTAATTCAATTGATTTGGGAGTTAACAAAAATGATTGAAGTCAAAAATCTCACAAAAATGTATGGGAAAAAAATCGGTGTCAACAACATCAGCTTCACTGTTGAGAAAGGTGAAATCCTCGGATTCTTGGGCCCGAACGGTGCGGGAAAATCCACCACGATGAACGTGATAACCGGGTATAAGCCGCCAACGGCAGGCAAGGTTTTCATTGAAGGGTATGATATGTCCGAGAAACCGATTGATGCCAAAAAGCGGCTTGGATATCTTCCCGAAATACCGCCTGTTTACCCGGAGATGAAAGTGAAAGGTTACCTGAAATTCGTTTGCGACCTTAAAGGTGTCAAGCGAGACAAGAGAGAGTCTCACATCAAAGACATCATGGAACTCGTAAAAATCACTGATGTGAAGGATCGATTGATCAAGAACCTGTCGAAAGGGTACAGGCAAAGGGTGGGGCTTGCGCAGGCCCTCATTTCAAATCCGGATGTGCTCATATTGGATGAGCCGACGGTCGGGCTCGATCCCAAGCAGATTCAGGAGATTCGTTCTTTGATTAAAAGCCTTGGCAAAGAGCACACCATCATTTTAAGTTCGCACATACTGGCTGAGGTCAGCATGATTTGCGACAGAGTGATTATCATCAATAAAGGTGAAATCGCGGCTATTGATACGCCGGAGAATCTGGCGAAAAACATGGTTTCTACCGAACGTTTTCAAGCGAGAATCAAAGGAAACGCAGAGCAAATTGCATCTGTCATCGGTGGCATTAACGGTATCTTAAGCGTGGAACAGAGCCAAAACGCGCAAGACACGAACGATGGCTATTTAACTTTTATCATGGAAAATAAAAAAACCACAGATGTCAGAACACCCATATTCTTTGAAATGGCCAAATTAAAGTTTCCGATATACGAAATGAAATCCATCGACGTCAGCCTCGAAGATATTTTCTTGCAGCTGACTTCTGAGGAAAATGAAGCTATGGAGGTGGAATAGACAATGCTGGCAGTGTTTAAAAAAGAGGTGTCTATATATTTTCACACACCCTTTGGTTACGTGTTCATGGGGATGTTCCTGCTGCTCGCGGGCATCGTTTTTACAATTTACAATCTTTGGGGCGCTCAGGGTGATATTTACGGCATGTTCGGTGTGCTGAATTACGCGTCCATCGTGATATTTCCCATTCTCACCATGAAGCTGCTGGCCGAAGAAAAGAGGATGGCCACCGACCAGATTCTGTTCACCTCTCCGGTTTCTTTAAGCTCCATCATCATCGGCAAATATCTTGCGGCTTTGTTCGTTTATTTTGTCACTTTGGCCGCAACGGGCGTGTTCGCTGTGTTCATCATGATTTTCGGCAAGACGAACCTCGGGGCCATCATCGGGTCTTACGTTGGGTTTGCACTGCTCGGCGCCGCCTATATCGCCATCTGCCTTTTCACGTCATCGCTGACAGACAGTCAGGTGACATCGGCGATACTCGGTTTTGGCTTCTTGTTCGGCTTTATGATTGTGGGGCTGCTGACCAATGCGATACCTGTCGTGTTTATTAAGCAGATCATTGCATGGTTCGCCATATTGAGCAAATACGAGGAGTTTGCCAACGGCATATTGAAAATCGGGCCGCTGATTTACTACTTGAGTTTCGCGGTTGGATTCGTGTTTTTAACCATCGTTGTGGTGAAAAACAGGCAGCATGAAAAGGGAGGGAAAAAATATGCGAAAGATTGAATTTAAGAACCTTTTTAAGGATAAAGGCATATTGAAAAGAATAAATTCAGTCTTTATCGTTGTTGCGGTTCTTGCCATACTGTTTTTGATTAATATTCTGGCAGACATGCTGCCCTGGAGCTATGACATGACTGCGGAAAAAATCTTTACCCTTTCCGACCAGACCAAAAGCGTGCTGCAAAGCATAGATAAAGAAGTCAATGTGGTGGCTTTCTTCGAAGAAGGCGCAGAAGACCAAATGGTGCAAACGCTGCTGGAGGAATACAGAAAGGCCGGTAACGGTTTCATCAACGTTGAGTACGTTGATGCCGATCAAAATCCGGCGGCGGTTAAGAAATATGACGAGAACGACGAAGGCATATCTAACGGTACCATTGTGTTTGAAAGCAACGGCACCATTAAAAAGATAAACAAGTCGGATATCTACATACTCAACGATCTCGCGTACGGCAAAGCGTTCAACGGTGAACAGCAGTTTACCGGAGCGATTATCCGCGTGACGAATGAGAATCTGCCTAAGGTCTACTTCCTCGAAGGGCATAAAGAGCCGGATTTGAACGCGGAGCTCTCCAAGCTGAAAGCCAGACTGGAAGGCGAAGGGCATGTGGTGGAGAGCCTGAATATTCTAAAGACGCAGGCTGTGCCAGAAGACGCTGATACAATCGTTGTTGTTTCCCCGAAAAAGGATATCGGTGACGACGAGAGAGAAATACTGAAGGAGTACCTCATCAAGGGCGGGAGAATGATCGCGCTTTTTGATATCATCACAAAGGACGATCTGTTTAGTAACTTCAACAGCTTGCTCCAGAACTATGGTATTCAGTTTAAAAGCAACTTCGTGGTTGAAGAAGACAGCAACAGCTTTTATGCGAATAATAAGATGTATTTGGTTCCGTATTACAATATTCAACACACCATTGTGGAGAAGCTGAATGCGGATCGGCTGTTTGTGCTGCTGCCTTTCTCCAGCAACATTGAGACAATGAATGAGATCGACAGAACGGTGACCGTGGATAAGCTCCTGGTGTCTTCCGAGAGCTCTTGGATGAGGTACGATATCAGTGATGATACATCTACAAAAACAGCCGCAGACACGGCTGGCCCCGCGACTTTGGCCGTTGCCGTCTCCAAGGACAACACAGACTTAAGGTACGACGAAACAAAGATGGTCATCGTCGGCAATGCCGGGTTTGTGACAAATGATTATATTGATACGCAAGGTAACTTCGATTTTCTGATGAATGCGATGAACTGGGTGGAAGACAGGGACGATTCCATTTCCATCAGGCCCAAATCAATTAACACCAACAGCATGTTTGTCAAGGGAGAGATGTACACCATTGTTCTGATTATCTCGGTTGTTATCGTTCCGCTCATTGCATTCTCGGCCGGCCTTATCGTGTGGCTGAGAAGGAGGCATCAATGAGAAATTTGTGGATCGCGCTGATACTGCTGGCTGTTATCGGTGTTATCGTTTTTCTGGTGCTATATGTGGGTGAAGAACAGCCATCAAAACAGGATAGATCACTGTATCATTACGAGGAGCAATCGGTTGAGGAGATTCAAATCGTATCCGGTAATGGTGAGGTCTCGTTTGTCAAAAAACAAAACGCTTGGGTGATGACGCAGCCGAAGGAATACAGAATCAGCATTGATGCGGTGGATCGGCTGGAAAACAGACTCAAGGACTTCCTTGCGTCCAGAATTCTCGACGAAGCCGGTGAGCTAGAGAAATACGGGCTGGATGAACCGTCAGCTCGCATTCGTTTCAAGCTGAGTGACGGCACCGAGCACACATTGCTCATTGGCGATATGACCGCGTCTAAGGTGCAATATTACGCAAAGGATGCTGACGCAGACAAGATATACATTCTCGGATCCTACGATGTTGAGAATTTTCTGGCTCCCGTCAGCGAATTCAGAGACAGATCAATACTCACGGTGAATGCGGAAACGATAAGCACCATCGGCATGCTGACGGAACAGACGCGCGAATTTCAAGTGGTGGGCAGTGATGCAGATGAATGGGTCCTATCGCAGCCGCTCGAGGTAGCAGCCAGAGGCGATGCCGTCAAAGAAATGCTGAGCGATATCCTTGAGCTGAAGATTAAGGATTTTGTGGATGAAGAGCCGGATGATTTGAGCGCGTACGGACTCGATAAGCCCTTATACACGCTGGAACTTGCGGATGATAAGAAAAACAAGCAAACGATATATTTCGGAAAGCTGGATGAAGACGAGCAGATTGTCTATATTATGCTGGATGATTCGAACGAAGTCTATACACTGTCGCTCGAGGTGTTTGACCCCCGGCGTTTCAAAATTTCCAACTTCCTGAATGAGGCGCCTTTAAGTGTGGCAATCACGGATGTTAACAAGGTCAGCATCGTTTCCAGCGGCACGCAGGCTGATTTCGAGCGAGACGCGTCTAAGGCGGATGATATATTCACATACAAAGGCAAAGACATTAATATGGAGTATTTTACGGCGCTGTATGTGAATATCATGGCGCTGGCTGCCGAGGGGTACGACCCGGGATATCAAGGCGGCACACCTGAACTGACGGTGACGCTTGAGTGCAGCGGCGGCAAAACGATCACTGCAGAGTTTGTGAAACGAGACGATCTATCGTATTACTTTGTTCTGAATGGTGAGGCAAGGCCTTACTATGTCGGAGAGAGAAAAGTTGACCTTATTACGCGGTGGACGGAAAGGGTATTGGAGGGTATGTAAAGCGCGCTTGCTGGAATCACCAGGCGCTGGCACACCTCAATAAACGAAAGACGATGGGTGCTTTCATGATTTGTGCTGCCGTCGTGAACGGGTGCAAAAAAGTAACGGCGAAGTTGATAAGAATCTGCCTTGGACAGATACGAGTTCGCTCAGTTTGGCTTTTATAACCGAAATGAGTGACTTTCCATCGCAATAGCATAAGGCTTTTTATGAAAACGGGTGCGGAAAAATTACCGCACCTTTATTTTACTGCCTCCAATGGATATTTTATGTGACACAATGCATATATTTTAAAGTTGACATTTTTAAAGATATATAAAAAGATTTTGTCATAACCTATTTCACAGTTGACAAATGACATGAAATATTTTATGTTATTTATATGAACACATGTCATGAATAATGTTAATCACCTATTTCCTTGATTATTCCGAAGAAGTACTCGAAGCGGCAACAACCGTTAAATACCGGTTTTGCATAAAAACAATATGTTATTGGAGGGAAAAGGAACATGAAAGGATTAACCAAGATCGTAGTCATGTTGTTGCTGGTGGCGTTAGCGGTTACGCCGTTGGTGGCATGTGGCTCCACCCAGCAGGCTGCACAGCAAGGCCAGTCGGGAAACCAAGTTAAAGAGTTCAAAGGCTCGCCGGATGAAACCTACTACATGAACGTCATGGTATCGGGCGTTGAGTACTGGTTCCCTGTTTATGAAATGTTTAAACAGTGCGGCCAGCAGCTGGGCGTCAAAACCGTTTACAGCGGCACACCGGAATACGACGTCACGCAGCAGATTGCCAGCTTTGAACAGGTTCTTGCTAAGAAGCCGGCCGGTATCTATGTCCATCCGATGAACGCGGATGCCTTCATTGAACCCATTAACAAGGCTATCGATTCCGGCGTTGGCATTGCGACATTTGCTGCTGACTCTCCGAACAGCAAACGCAGAGTGTACATCACTTCCGACAACGTCAATGAAGGTAATGTTGCGAGCAACATCGTATGCAATGAAATCGGCAAAAAGGGTGAAATCGCCTGTACCGAAAACCCGGGACAGAGCAACCATGATCTTTACATTAAGTCCTTCATAGCGAACGTTGAAAAGAACTTCCCGGATGTGAAGATTGTTAACCGCACAGCCACAAATCAGGATACGGCAAAAGCCTATGAAGCTGCACTAGCAACTCTGCAGGCAAACCCGAACCTGAATGCCTACATCACACCGGAAGCCGCGTCTGCACAGGGCGTTTTCCAGGCTGTGAAAGAAAAAGGTGCCGATGTTATGGTGCTCACGAGAGACCTTAACGTCACGATTCTCGATGCGATTAAAGCCGGCGAAATCTGGGGCGCTGTGAATCCCGATCAGGGCACACAGGGTTACATGGGTATGCTGACACTGTTCCTCTTGAAGCACAGTGACATGCTTGATCCCATGAGCGATTACGAGATGAAAGGCGTCAGCCCGCTGAACCTGCCTTTTGTAGACAATGGCATGAACATGGTGACCAAAGAGAACGCTGATGGTTTCTACTGGGATAAATACTTAGCATCGCGTCCTTGGTCGAAGGGAATCGAAGAATAGTCGATTCGCAAGGCAAATATAACATTCGGGCAGAGCGGCGATAGTATTTATCGCCGCTCTGCAAAATTTTCATGAGACCCCAATCCATAGATGAGGCGGTGTTATCCTTTGATAGAGCAGCAAACAGTATTAGAGGTTAAAGGGATTGAGAAAAGCTTCGGCGCAACAAAAGCGCTGCGCGGCGTCGATTTTTCACTCAGAAAAGGCGAGATTCATGCGCTGGTGGGTGAAAACGGCGCGGGCAAGTCAACGCTTATGAACATCATTGATGGTGTTTTTGGTGCAGATGCGGGAGATATTTTTATAGACGGCAATCGTGTGGTGATAAAGAATCCGCATGAAGCACAAGAGCTCGGCATCGGTTTTGTGCATCAGGAAATAGCGCTTTGCCCTCATGTAACGGTGGCCGAAAACATATTCATGTCAGAAATAAACAACAGCAAAAAGATTTCCGTTAACTACAAGCAGCTTTATGAAAGAGCTGCCAAAGTATTAAAAACAATGGCGGATATCGACCCGAAAAAGAACGTCAGCGAATTGAGTGTATCGAATCAGCAGGTGGTCGAAATAGCGAAGGCGTTGTCGATGAACTGCAAAATCATCATATTTGATGAACCGACATCCACATTAACCGAAAGTGAATCGATTGCTCTTTTTAAGATTATGAGAGATTTGAAACAAAAGGGCATCGGAATCATATATATCAGCCACAGAATGGCGGAGGTTTTCGGCGAATGTGACCGTGTCTCCATACTGCGTGACGGCACCTATATCGGCACATATGATGTATCGCAGACCAACTCCAAAGATGTGGTGAGCAAAATGGTCGGCAGAGAACTCGGCGACATGTACCCCGCAAAGAGCAGCAAGAAATCAGATGAAAGTGCTGTATTGTTTGAAGTCAAAGATTTTTCGGATGGCGACCGGTTTAATAATATCAGCTTTCAACTCAGAGAAGGTGAAATCCTCGGTCTGGCAGGCTTAATCGGTGCCGGCCGCAGCGAAGTGGCGCAGGCGATTTGCGGCCTTCGGAAAAAGTTAACCGGCGACGTTTTCTACAAACAGGAAAAGTTAAATATCAAATGCCCTAAGGATGCGATTGAAAGCGGTATACTGTACCTGACTGAAGACAGAAAGTCTTTGGGACTGTTCCTTGAATTGAGCATTAAAATGAATATTTCAGCTATGAAGCTGGCGAATGTTTCAAAACGCGGGCTTGTTCTTAAAGCTATGGAAGATGAGCAGAGCAGCAACTATGTGGATGTGCTGGGAATCAAATGCGCCAGCATCGATAAGGAAGTGTCTTCGTTAAGCGGCGGAAATCAGCAAAAGGTGTTGATGTCAAAGCTGCTGACGATAAAGCCAAAGGTCGTTATCATGGATGAGCCGACACGCGGTATTGATGTGGGGGCCAAAGCTGAAATTCATAAACTCTTAAGAAATCTTGTTAATGAAGGAATGGGCGTCATAATGATCTCGTCTGAGCTGCCTGAAATTGTCGGCATGTGCGACAGGGTGATGATCATGCACGAAGGCGTTTTAAGCGGAGAAGTTGGACCCAGCGAGCTGAACGAGAAAAGAATCATTCAGCTGGCATCGGGAATCAATGAATAGAAATTTAGATGAGGTGTTAATACGATGGCTAAGATAAACAACGAATCAAACTTGAATATTAAACCGGACAGTAATGTCACACAGAATTCCGCTTTTTGGAGCAAGCTGAAAAACTTCAAGGAATTAAACCTGGTCATCATCATACTTGTGATATTTTTGATCATGACTTTCGCATCCCCCTATTTTTTTGCATGGAGTAATTTTGAAACAATACTTCTCTCATTTACAACAACCGGTCTGCTGGTTATTGGTATGACAGTCATGCTCATTGTGGGCGGTATTGATATCTCCGTTGGCTTTGCAATGTGCGCAGCAATGTGTATCTCCGGCGCGCTGTTTCTGGATGGATGGAATCCGTGGCTGGCGAGCGTTGTTGCACTGGCTGCAACGGCACTTGTTGGTTTTCTGAATGGCTTCTTTATAACCAAAGTGAGGCTCGGATACCTGATTACCACGCTGGCGATGCAGTTTATTTTGAAGGGGATTTGCCTGATCATCACCAAAGGAACACCGTTGTCTCTGTATGGTCTGCCGGATGAATTCAAATTCATGGGCGTGGGCAAAATCCTCGGCATACCCTTTGTTATTATCTTGTTCTTCGTGCTTGTGATCATATGCGATTTTCTGATGAGAAGATCGACGCTGATCAGAAAAGTGTTCTATGTCGGCAGCAATGAGAAAGCCGCTATGTTTTCGGGCATCAATGTTGATAAAGTAAAAATCGCCGTGTGCATACTGTGCTCAACGCTGGCCGGGCTTGCGGGCATTATCTACATGGCGCGGTTCACATCGGCAACGCCGACCTTTGGCCAAGGCTATGAAATGATAGCCATTTCTGCGGCGGTTATCGGCGGCGCCAGTCTCACAGGCGGAAAAGGCACCGTTTTGGGCGCCGTGCTTGGTATCACCATGCTTCAGATGGTAACAAGCTCATTGACATTGCTGAATGTCAATCCATACTGGCAGACGTTTATCAGCGGCATGATTCTGCTGATGGCGATATCGCTCGACAGCCTCGGCCAAATGAGGAAAGAGAAAAAAGCGTAAGATCTCAAGAATCAATTTAAATCACATTTTAAAAAAGAGCGCCTTTTGTCCAGGCTGTGACAAAGGCGCTTTTATTGTATAAAGAATACCCGGCAATACCGGGTTCCAAAAGGGTTTTACACTGAGTCATATGATTTTCACGAAAGAATATTCTTTATGAAATAGTGTGTCTGAGAAGCCTTCTCCTCGAGGAGAAGGTGGTGCGAAGCACCGGATGAGTTGTCAAAAAAGGCTAACAAAGCAAACACCTCATCAGTCGCCTGTCGGCAACAGCTTCTCCTCGAGGAGAAGCCTTAGAGCTGTAACAATATTTCTCATCTTGCATTGTTGTTTAATGTGGTGCACAAGCGGTGAAGACTTTGAGCGAGCGACAGCAGTCCGGTGACGCAGTGCACAGCACCGTTACTTCCAAATCACCATCTCGCTCAGCGGCTTTCTCGTTCTCTCGTGACGCGGCATCTCTGCGCGATACCCAAACCCGACCATAACGGACACCCCAAAGCAGTTGGGGTCAAAAAGGTTTTCCTCAATCAGCAATTGATTGACTGCTTCTTGATCAAACCCTTCAATCGGGCACGAATCAATGCCCAAATAGGCTGCTGTTGTTAACATATTGGCGAGCACAATATACGTTTGCTTGCATGCCCAATCGAATACCGCTCTGTCACTTTCCAGCAAATTAAAATCGCTTTGCTGAAATGTTTTGTAGAGCTGCTTCTTGCTTTCTGCTGTGCTTTCCGGCAGCTTTTGGACGTCTCTTATCATGTGTGAGATGTAGTCTGAGCTGTATATCATGTCGGCTTTTTTACGGGCAAGAAGTATAACAAAGTGGCTGGCACCGTCCAAGCTGTGTCTTGCGCCCCAAGATACGGGGTAGAGCTTCTTTTTTAGTTCGTCATCCTGCACCACAATCATCTTCCACGGCTCAAAGCCGAATGACGTTGGCGACAGATGCGCGGCTTGTAAAATCGTGCTGAAGTCTTCTGCGGATATAATTTTTGACGAATCAAATTCCTTACATGCGTGACGGAAACGGAATGCATTCAAAATCATGTCGTTTTTGTTTTCCATAAT